>JAGOHC010000002.1 GCA_017996375.1 Saprospiraceae bacterium
ATATGTGTATAAGATACAGATTTATTTCTGTACGTTGTTGCTTTTCTTGTAAAATCGCTTTTAAATACTGAAATTAACATCAAGCAATTATTATACAAACCTAACGAACCGCAGCTGCCATCGATGGCGAGTTTTAAACTATTGGATGGAGAAGATAATGGGCGAGTTTTGATTATGGGTACGCTTTGATGAATATGAAACAAATTGTAACTATAACAGCTTTTACCACAGCAAGCGGGCAGTCCCATCCCACTTGCTGTTCGATATCCATGAACTGGTGCTGTGCTCCTTTTTATGTTGCTTATATTTTTAAATTGTCTGCTGAGGGCACGCGTACTATAATAGCATTTTTGTTTGTTATTATTAAAAATAGAAAATGTTACCGGAGCAGTTTGGGCTAACCATTACCGCCCACCGCTTAGTGTAAACGTAAGCTGACGATAGGAAGCTTATCGTTTTACACATTGTTATGTAGGGTTTTATATTTTAATGTTAAAAAATAAAAGCAAGTGGTGTTCAGGTCACCGCTTACAGTAATTCCAAGTTAACTGCAATTGCAGAATGAACGTTTCGCTGGAACTAAGAAAGATATAAACTTAGCATTTTTAGGGTAAACAAGTTTACCGCTACGCCAATGTTTAAAAAATTTCAAGAACAAGCGTCTGAAGCATCGTCCATTTTTCAAAGAGTAAATTTCTGTCATAGGTTAAAAACGGAGTGTTTTAAAGTCCCCTTGTCTTTAGGACTTATGCACTTTTGTTATTAACCGCTTGGAATTTTATTTTAAAGTAGGTTTTACTTTTAATCCTACATAACTACGCACTACACGCAATACAATCGGGGTCGTCAAGGCTACAGGCTTTGACATTTTGTAGTGCCGATTCGTCCAAGTCGCTAAATTTTTGTACAGGGCTTGTAGTGTTTTCTGTCACATTTTCAGATGTCACAAATCTACGTTGATGCGTTGCGCTAAGAGTAAACTTGATAGGGTCCACCGCCGCTTTGGAGCGTAGGTAATACATACCCGTTTTCAGCCCCTGCTGCCACCCGTAGAAGTGCATGGAAGATAGTTTTGCAAAGTTCGGGTTTTCGACAAATAGGTTGAGGCTTTGGCTTTGGCAGATGTATGCACCGCGCTCGGCAGCCATATCAATAATCACCTTTTGGCTGAGTTCCCAAGCTGTTTTGTAGATAGCTTTTATCTCTTCTGGCAAACCTTCGATGTGTTGCACAGAGCCATTGGCGGCTATCAACATTTCGCGGAGTGCATCATTCCAATAGCCCAAACGAATCAAGTCTTTGAGCAGATGTTTGTTTACGACAATGTATTCGCCAGAAAGAGTGCGGCGTGTGTAAATGTTTGACGTATAGGGTTCAAAACATTCATTATTTCCTAATATTTGTGATGTAGATGCCGTAGGCATTGGTGCAACGAGCAAGCTATTTCGCACGCCGGTTTGCATTATGCTTTCGCGAAGCTCCTTCCAATTCCAACGTTTACTTGGCGTTACGCCCCATAAATCGAACTGAAATTCGCCTTTGCTGAGTGGCGAACCATCAAAGGTTTCATAAGCACCATTTGCCTTTGCTAACTCATACGACTCTGTCATAGCAGCAAAATATATCGTCTCAAAAATATCTTTATTGAGCTGTTTTGCTTCGACACTATCAAACGGATAACGCATCAAAATAAAAGCATCTGCCAACCCTTGCACGCCTAATCCTATGGGGCGATGACGCATATTGGAGTTGCGTGCTTCTTGTATCGGGTAGTAATTAATATCAATAACTTTATTCAAATTACGTGTCACAACTCGCGTTATTTCGTATAACTTATTAAAATCATATTTACCTTTGGGTAATACAAATTTAGATAGGTTGAGCGATGCTAAGTTACAAACGGCAACTTCATCGGGTGAGGTATACTCCATTATCTCCGTACATAGGTTACTACTGCGTATCGTGCCCAAATTTTTCTGGTTAGATTTCTTGTTGGCAGCATCCTTATACAATAAATATGGTGTGCCAGTTTCTATCTGCGATTCTAAAATGGCAAACCATAAATCTTGCGCTTTTATCGTTTGGCGAGCACGACCCTCTCGTTCGTAGCGGTGATACAATGCTTCAAATTCTCCACCATAACAATCGTATAAACCGGGTGCTTCATTTGGGCAAAACAACGACCATTCGCCGTTTTCCTTTACGCGCTCCATAAATAAATCAGGTATCCACATGGCATAAAAAAGGTCGCGCGCGCGAAGCTCTTCCTTTCCGTGATTTTTCTTCAACTCCAAAAAATCGAAGATGTCGGCGTGCCATGGCTCAAGGTAAATGGCAAATGCGCCTTTGCGCTTTCCACCGCCTTGGTCAACATAACGCGCTGTTTCGTTAAATACTTTGAGCATGGGAACTAATCCATTTGATTGACCGCCAGTACCTTTTATATAACTTCCTTTTGCTCGAATGTTATGTACGCTGACGCCAATGCCTCCGGCAGATTGCGATATTTTTGCACAACGACTAAGGGTTTCGTAGATACCCGGAATGCTGTCATCGGTCATAGAAAGTAGGAAACAACTGCTGAGTTGTGGGCGTGGTGTGCCGGCATTAAACAGCGTTGGGGTAGCATGAATGAACCATTTTTCGGACATGAGGTTGTAGGTTTCGAGGGCTGCTTGTATATCTTCGCCATGAATGCCTACGGCAGCACGCATGAGCAAGTGTTGCGGGCGCTCAACTACTTCGCCGTCCATCCGCATCAGATAGGAACGCTCAAGCGTTTTGAACCCGAAATAGTCGAAATCGTAGTCGCGGTCGTAGATGATGGCGGAGTCGAGTTTGTCTTTATATTTCTGGACAATTTTATTCATCTCATCGCTGATGAGGTTGGCGCGTTGTCCGGTTTTTGGGTCAATATAATTGTATAATTCTTTTGTAACTTTTGAGAAGGACTTATAGCCGTTTTTGTCGGTGTTTTTGTGTAAATTAGAAACCGCAATGCGGGCAGCTAACAGGGCATAATCGGGGTGGATGGCTGCCATCGAAGCGGCTGTTTCCGCGGCGAGGTTATCTAATTCGGAAGTGGTAACGCCATCGTATAATCCTTGTATTACTTTTTTGGATATTTCGATATAGTTCACATATTGAGTATCTAAGCCGTAGCATAGTTTTTTGACACGGGCAGTGATTTTGTCAAAACTGACATCTTCGCGGCGACCGGAACGTTTGATTACTTGCATTTCTTAAGTGTTTATGGTAATGTTGTAAAATGTTTAAAATAGTAAAATGGGATTAAGGTAATGTAACCATTATAAGTAAGGCAATTAAGACAATAGGCAATTTAAAATTGTTAAGAATTTCTACAAATTTGTTTTCAAAAACTATAAGATTAGAATTTATTTATAAATCTTCAATTTATACGCCTTGGAGTGTAGTCTTCATAACATGATTAAATTAGCTTTAAAAATCCGCACTGAGGGTAAACACCTGTTCATCGCGGTCAGCTTTTACACCTGCTTTTTGGTAGTCGCCCACGCGCTTTTCGAAGAAATTAGTTTTGCCTTGTAGCGAAATCATATCCATCCATGGGAATGGATTTTCTACGTTATAAACCTTATCGTTACCCAATGATACCAACAGCCTATCTGCAACAAATTCGATATACTGACACATCAATTCGGCGTTCATACCAATCAGGTTTACGGGAAGCGCATCAGTAACAAAATCCCTCTCGATGGCAACTGCATCGGTGATGATAGCTTGTAGTGTTTCTTTTGGTAACTTATTGATAACGTGATTATTATATAACAAACAAGCAAAATCGCAGTGCATACCTTCATCGCGCGAAATGAGTTCGTTGCTGAAAGATAAGCCCGGCATCAAGCCACGTTTTTTGAGCCAAAAAATAGAGCAAAAGGAGCCAGAAAAAAAGATACCTTCTACTGCAGCAAAGGCGATAAGTCGCTCCTGAAAATTACCATTTTTAATCCATCGCAGTGCCCAATCTGCTTTCAGTTTTACGCAATCAAGCGTATCAATAGCATGAAACAAAAAGTCTTTTTCTTTTGCATCTTTGATGTAGGTATCAATAAGGAGCGAGTAGGTTTCGGAGTGGATGTTTTCCATCATTATCTGGAAGCCGTAGAAAAATTTAGCTTCGGTATATTGTACTTCGGAGATGAAGTGTTCGGCGAGATTTTCATTGACGATACCATCGCTGGCGGCAAAGAATGCCAATACGTGTTTGATAAAATGTCGCTCGTCATCATTGAGGCGTTTTTCCCAATCACTGAGGTCTTGTTGTAGGTCTATTTCTTCGGCAGTCCAAAAACTAGCTTGCGAGTTTTTATAAAACTTCCAAATATCGTTATGTTCGATGGGAAACAGTACAAATCGGTTAGGGTTTTCCTGTAAAATAGGCTCAATAGTAGTGTTCATAATGTCAAAATTTTTGTACGAGATAATTAAAACAATTTATTTTAATATAAAAATAACTAATATACTACAAAATGTAATATTTTTTTTGACAAAGCTATAGTGTACAATGCACTTTCGCCCATGTTGTCGTCAGAAAAAAGTAAATAATTAGTATGCTCTACGGATAAAATTATCCAGAAGAATAGGAGTGTAAGTTATTCGCCTCTTAGTATCAGTTTTCGGAGTGCTAAGTTAGTCAGGAATGGAGCTTGACGCAAGTAAAGTTATTAACACTATGTTGATAATATTTGCAAATAACTGACAATCATTGTTGTACAAATAATTCATTATTTTCCACAGTGTTAATAACCTAATGTGGAAATTTTTTTTTGTTTTTCTAAAAAAGAGATAACCCTATGAATATCAGGTCAGAAAAGTTGATTGCGGCGCAAAAACAGCACCATCACTCCAGCAACGAGGGCGGCAAAAACCAAGATGATAAAAAAGGCATACGGCGACTCGCCCAACGGCACAGGAACGTTCATACCGTAAAAACTGGATATCAATGTCGGGATGGCAATGATGATAGTGATGAGCGTTAAACGTTGGATAACTTCATTCAAATTGTTTGAAATAATAGTTGAATAAGACCCCATTGTGCTGTTGAGGATGTTGGTGTGTACGTTTGCCATTTCGAGTGCCTGCGAACTGTCAATGATAATATCTTCAAAAAAATCCATCTTATCTTCATCGCCATTAATACCCAAAAAATTAGTGCGTTTAATTTTCATTTTAAGCAACTCATTAGCACTAAGTGAATTGACAAAATAGACGAGGCTTTTCTGGATGCGAAGTAGTTGCTTGAGGTCGTTGCTGCGCGTAGATGCGTGGAGTTCTTGCTCCGTTAGGTTGCGCTTTATATTGAGTTTGCGTAAGCATAATAGAAATCGCTGTATATTGAGATTCATGAGTTGCAGTACTACCTGTTTTTCATCGGAGGGGTCGAAGTTGCGAACTTTCTGCCCCAACAATAATTCAATGATCGGATTTTCTACTGCAGAGATGGTCATCACGATATCGGACACCAATATAATACCAAGTGGCACTGTGATATAAATAGCTTCATTTTCGCTATCGCTGTCGGTATGTATGGCAGAATTGAGCAATATGAGGCGTGCATCTTCTTCTCGCTCGTAGCGCGCACGCTCATCGGCATCTAAGGGGTCGGTGAAGAAGTCAAGCGGCACTTCGAAAGTTTCGGAAAGCATTTCCAATTCTTTCATATCAATAGGTGGCGTAATGTTTATCCAACAATTTGCCTGCGGTGCATCAATAACTACGAGTTTCCCTGCTTGTTTGATAAAATATTGTACCATTACATATCCAAATTGATTGCAGTCCTAATTTTCATTTTTGCTTATAAGCATGCCCATTACTGGGCGAATGATAATTTTAGGCAAACGCAGATGGTGGACGGTAAAGATACATTTTTTTTAAGAAAGTGCTTAGAATAAATTTTTACTGCCTACACTTAAAAAGTCGGGCAGCCCGATCTGGTGCGCGAGCGATAATGCCCACCGCCGCTACTCAAGCCTGTATCCGAAGTGAAGTTATACGTTAGCGTAATGCCACTGATGGCGTACCAATCTTTATTGGCTGTGCTGCCGCGTACAGTACCCGTAGTAGTAGTTGGTGGCTCAGGAATACCAAAATATTCATTTTGGCGGTTAGCCAGTTGTGCTGCTAAGACACCGTTACCGGCGGCGAGTTCGTCATAGGCAATATAGATAGTGCTGATATCGTCAATGTAGTCTGTAAATGTTTTACGCACACCAATCTCTAACCCAATATTCCACGATTCGCTGATAGCATATTTCACACCGCCTCCTATCGGGATTGAAAACTGCCAAAGTTTGTATTTTTGTTTATCAGGATATTGTGTCAATCCCTGCCCTTCCGTACCTAAAGGTTGCAACGCCACCCACTCGCCTTGATACTGTGTGCGCGGGTTGAAATGGAACAACGCACCGCCAGCGTACAGATATGGCGTAAAGTTTTTATTATCTACATCGTAGCCAAAGATATTCCATTCTGCTAAAAGTGCCACCTCTTGAATACTGGAACGGAAGTTAAGGTTGCGCTGTTTGCGAGCATCCTCTTTGTTGTTGGCATCTGTGCCAGACAACGTGCCTACGCTGAATGTTCCGCGTATATTGATGTATTCTCCAATAGGGTAACGCGCTAAAATTCCGCCGGCGAAATGTGTTTCACGGAAGAGGCGAGCGCGTGCGTCTGGATCCAAATCACCTGAATAATTGGATGCCCCTAAAAATATTCCGGCTTCAAAATACTGCGCGGAGCAAGTTGCGGTAAGCAATAGCAACAAGCCTATTATTATATTATTTTTCATATTAGGAGGATTGTGGATTTACAATTAGAATATGTTAAAATTTTCCTGTCACAATTAGACAAAATGTGTCTTATTTGGTAACGTTTAATGTGGCAAAAATTATATGATTAAAGTCCCATTATTTTTCGATTGTGTGCTGCATCGCTTGTACCTCCGGCAAAATCATCAAATGTTTTTTCCGTTACCGTTATCATTTGTTGTCGAATAAACGCAGCGCCCTCACGTGCGCCCTGCTCAGAATCCTTGATGCAACACTCCCATTCCAATACTGCCCACCCATCGTAATCGTACTGTGCAAGTTTGCTAAAAATAGCTTTAAAATCCACCTGCCCATCGCCCGTAGAACGAAACCGCCCGGGGCGCTGCAGCCAATCCTGATAACCGCCATATACGCCACTTCTGCCAGTACTATGAAACTCTGCATCTTTCACATGAAACATTTTTATATAGGGGTAATAAAAATCTATATACTGCAAATAATCTAACTGCTGTAATACAAAATGGCTGGGGTCGTAGAGTATTTTACATGCAGGATGCTGCCGTGTTGCTTCGAGAAATCGCTCAAATGTAACACCATCGTGGAGGTCTTCGCCTGGATGAATTTCGTAACACAAATCTACGCCCGCATCGGCAAAATCATTTAATATCGGCAACCAGCGTTTTGCTAATTCCGCGAAAGCTTCAGATACTAAGCCTACCGGACGTTGAGGCCAAGGATAGAGGGTATGCCAAATTAACGCACCCGAAAAGGTTGCGTGTGCGCGTAATGCTAACCTATTGCTTGCTGCTGCTGCCCACCGCAACTGTTGTGTTGCCCATTGTTGGCGTGCCTGCGCGTTACCTTTTACTTCCGTTGGCGCAAAGCTGTCGAACTGCATATCGTAAGCTGGATGTACTGCAACTAATTGCCCCTGCAAGTGTGTGGAAAGTTCGCTGATAACAAGCCCGTATTCGCGTATTTTTCCGCGCAAGTCATCGCAGTATATTTGGCTCGTTGCAGCCTGTTGTAAGTCAATGAGGCGGCTATCCCACGTTGGTATTTGAATGGCGGTATAGCCCAAATCAGCAGCCCATCGGCAGATGCCATCTAAGGAGTTGAAGGGTGCTTCCTCACCCATAAATTGTGCCAAAAAAATACCCGGACCTTTGATGTTTTTCATACAAACAGAAGTGTTAGTGTGCATCAAAGAAACGGAGTTTTGAGCATTTCGCCAACATCCGCCAACTAAATCATTACTAAACACGTTATATCTCCCAGCAATATACTTTTTATGGTGCAGTATGCAGATTCATAAATTGCATTACCTTTGCGGTTCATTGTTACATTCTAAATTTTTTTGATTTTGAAGCGTTCTTTAGCAGTTATATTATTGGTTGTCGGTATCTTAATTATTGACCAAATGCTCAAGGTTTGGGTAAAGACGCACATGGAGTTAGGTGAAGAGTTTTTGTTGTTGGGGCAATCGTGGGCACGTATTCATTTTGTCGAGAATAACGGTATGGCGTTTGGGCTTTCGTTGGGTGGCGACTATGGCAAACTGTTGCTCAGTTTGTTTAGGGTGTTTGCTATTGGGTTTTTGATTTATTACATCCGCGAGTTGATAAAAGCAAATGCACCTTTAGGTGTCATCCTTTGCGGTGGCGGCATATTAGCGGGTGCTACCGGCAACATCATTGATAGTGCTTTTTATGGATTGATATTTTCTGCATCACCCTATCACGGTGGTGTAGCAACGTTGTTTCCGCCGGAAGGCGGCTACGCAACATTTCTTCATGGCAAGGTAGTAGATATGCTTTACTTCCCTTTAGCGCAAGGTACATTTCCTTCGTGGTTTCCCGTTTGGGCAGGTGAGGAATTTATATTTTTTAATCCCGTGTTTAATATCGCCGACGCAGCCATCACAGTGAGTGTTTTTGTGGTGTTGCTTTTTTATCGCAATTTCTTTTCTACCGAAAATGCGTGATTATTATTGCGATATATGGAATACCTGCTCGTCAGTACCTTCTTGATTTAAACCGTCACGCGCTAAAGCGCGAATAGTAAAACTTCCGGTGTGGGTGGGGTGAAACTTTTTATATTCAGTATAAACGCGAATATCGTTGGTGGTACTACTTGGGTTCGTTTGTATACTTGCAAACTCCACCTCATTGGCACTATTGCGAATTTCATATTCGACATACTTAATCTCAACATCATCAATAGCTACTACCAAAATATCAATACCTACAACGGAATCTTGCAGCGGGTAAGTAGTGTTCTCCGCTGGCTTATTAATAGATATGGTAGGTGGTTCTGCTTTTGCAGTGTTTCCTGTATTACAAGCACTAATCACAAATAAACAAAGAGAAAGAAGCGGCAATATAAAGTATCGCATGGAGAGTGAAGTTTGTAAGTTGAGTTAAAGGTCTGAACAAATAATCGTGCAAAGTTGCCAATTATTTCGTATTTTTACTTAGTTATATAAATATTTTTTGTAACATTTTATACCTACTATCCTCTGTTGGAGCATAATTATTCAGGCTTCTTTATACATTGCTCCCAATGCGCGGGATACTTTTATTTTAAGGATTATTGATTTATCGGCAAAAATAGCTGTACCTTTGCGGCGAATTTAAAAACACAATAGTTTTATTGTATGAATAATAACATCCGAAACGTAGCCATTATCGCTCACGTTGACCACGGAAAAACCACTCTTGTAGATAAACTCCTCCTTGCAGGACAACTTTTTAAAGACCACGAAAAACCTGGCGAACTCATTTTGGATAATAACGATCTTGAGCGCGAACGCGGCATTACCATCGTTTCCAAAAATGTAGCCATCACCTATAAAGGTATTAAAATTAATATCATTGACACGCCCGGGCACAGCGACTTCGGTGGCGAAGTAGAGCGCGTACTCAACATGGCGGACGGCGTATTGCTGTTGGTAGATGCCTTTGAAGGACCGATGCCACAAACTCGCTTCGTATTGCAAAAAGCATTGGAGCTGCGGCTGAAGCCCATCGTTGTTATAAACAAAGTGGATAAAGAAAATTGCACTCCTGATTTGGTACAAGAACAAGTATTTGACCTCATGTGTGCCTTAGACGCTACCGAAGACCAGTTGGATTTCCCTACTCTGTTTGGGTCGGCAAAACAAAATTGGATGAGTTTAGATTGGAAAAAACCAACCGACACTATCACCACCATACTCGATGCAATTATTGAGCACATTCCTGCTCCACTCACTAAGGAAGGCACTACCCAGATGTTGATTACCTCCTTAGATTACTCTAACTACATCGGGCGTATTGCCATCGGGCGTTTGCATCGCGGAAACATCAAGAACAATCAAAATGTGGCACTCATTAAAAAAGATGGTGCAATTACTCTTTCTAAAATAAAAGAGTTATACGTATTTGATGGCTTGGCGAAAAAGAAAATTGACGAAGTAAGCGCCGGCGATATTTGTGCCGTTATGGGTGTAGAAGGATTTGAAATTGGCGACACCATCGCCGATGCCGAAAACCCCGAAGCTATGCCGAGCATCGCCATTGACGAGCCGACAATGAGTATGTTGTTTACTATCAACGACTCGCCATTTTTTGGTAAAGAAGGAAAGTTCGTTACCTCTCGCCACGTCAAAGATCGTCTCGAAAAAGAATTGGAAAAAAACTTAGCCTTACACGTTGAAGCAACTGACTCTGCCGATGCGTTCCGCGTATTTGGGCGCGGTGTATTGCACCTTTCGGTACTCATCGAAACGATGCGCCGCGAAGGATACGAATTGCAAATTGGACAACCGCAAGTTATTTTGAAAGATATTGACGGCGTTGTAAACGAACCCGTTGAAGAGCTTACCATTGACCTCCCGAGCGAAGATTCCGGCAAAGCTGTGGACATTGTCACGCGTCGCAAAGGTATCATGCTCTCTATGGAGCCAAAAGCTGACCGCATGATTTGTCGCTTCGAAATACCTTCGCGTGGCATCATGGGTCTGCGTAGTTATATGCTTACCGCAACTGCCGGCGAAGCCGTTGTAACACATCGCTTCAAAGAATATCAACCACATAAAGGCGACATACCCGGGCGCATCAACGGCTCGCTAATTGTGATGGAAACAGGTACTGCTATTCCGTACAGCTTAGATAACTTACAGGATAGGGGCTTCTTTTTTATTGAACCCGGTGAGGAGGTATATGAAGGACAAGTGATTGGTGAAAATAACCGACAAGGTGACTTGGTTGTGAACATCACCAAAACTAAAAAACTGACAAATATGCGTGCCTCCGGTAGTGACGACAAGGTAAAACTTCCACCACCAAAAAAGTTCAGCTTAGAGGAAGCCTTAGAGTATATCCAAGAAGATGAATACGTAGAGGTGACACCGCAATCGCTGCGCCTCCGAAAGACGTTACTAAAAGAACACGACCGCAAACGCGCACGCAACGCGGCGGTATCGGCATAAAAAATGAGAGCTTATCAACGTTTTGATAAGCTCTTTTTGGTAATATGATTAATTCAAAGACCTCTATTTGCCTGTGGATTATTTGACTAATAAAACAACCAGTACAATTATTATTGGGTAAATTCTAGCAACACAAATAGTTGCAAAAAATGCCGATTAATATTTATGCGCTATTTACTTATAGTTTTTCTAACTATATGTTTCAATGTTTTTAATAATAAATCATGGTGCCTTATAGCTGTATAAACAATTTCCAAACCTTCATTAAAATAGCCGATAGTTGCCTTAAGACGAGGCATTTTCTTATATTTATCATTATGTTTTAGGTCTTTCAAATGAATGAATTTTAGTGATTTACCTAATGATTTGTAATAGAAATAAAGAAGAGTTTCAACTCCAAAACGGGAGTCCTTCATCTCTTCAAGAATCGGAATAAGATCCTGCCTATACAAAGCCCTTTCGCCCGTTAGTATTTTTACTGGATTTAGTTCCATATTTAAAATACTAACGGTTGAATAACCCAGAACCATATCATAATCGTTTTTCAATATGGGCAATAATAAATGGTTAATGTACTCAGAGATTATTCTTTGATCTGCATCAATAAAAATTACGACATCAAAAAAAGCTTCCTCAACTCCTTTAGCCATTGCATATCCTTTTCCCTTATTATGTATTAAGTGAATTGCCGTTATTGCTAATTCATCTTTTAATGTATCAATTATCTCCTTCGTGCTGTCTGTAGAGCCATCATTTACAACGACTATCTGGCTGACCATTGAGGAATAATAGACATGCTTTATCACGTCTTTAACAGTCTTTTCCTCATTATATGCACAAATTATGGCTGAGATGCCTTTCATAAAGTTTAACTTTTAAGTGATTTTCTATCCATTGCAAAGCCTCGTTAAAGTACTTTTGAAATGAATAAATAATTGAAAAGACAAAAGCATATTAGATAATACTAATTGGAATAAACGTTACTACTGTTTGATAACCCTTTGGGTAGGCAATCCATCTGCTAAGATGAAATATATCCCATTCGGGAAACTGCTCAAATTGACTTCTACGTTGCGGTCATCGTTAGTTTCTAATACTTGAATCGTCCTGCCCATCATATCAAAAACTTGTATGCGCGGTATTGGTGCTTCGCTGCTTATTGTTATTAACCCCGTTGTTGGGTTCGGCGATATTGTAAATCCATTTACGATTGTTGATGCTGCAACAGCAGTTTGTACTACATCGCCATTATCGGGAGGTGGAGGGGGCAAATAGATTCCGCCACAACCTTCAATAACTGCATGAAAAATACTACCACTCTGCGCCCAGAATCCGGGTTGTAAGGTGATGCTCGAACCGGCATCGTATTCCACATCTTGTCCTACTGAAATCGTATTGCTGGCAGTAATGGTACTGGTGGCTTCGTAGTCGCCGCTAGCTACTGCGGCAGTAAAATTGAGGTTTGCAGGGCAGGAACTGGTAACAGGAAATATGTTTGCCAACACTCCTTGTGAGTTATTAAAAGAATAGCCTCCGGCGTTCAGTGCATCAACGCTGAAATAACCATCACTATAACCTCCCCAACCCCAATTCATGTGAAACAGGTTGTTATCGTTATATCCGTCACAAACCCAAGCATGCCCGATACTGGTACCCTGATATCCTACGTATATCATTGGTCTTCCTGCATTAAGTTGTCCTTTTAAAGCAATTAACCAATTTGCTGTGGTATAATTACTTCTGTATAAATAGGTGATACTTTGGTCGTACCCGAAATAGGTTTTAAAAGCGTTGAGTGCACTTGTGTGTACCCATGCTGTTGAACTACTGAGGCTATAATCCATATCCACAGATACACCACAATGATACATTAGCGTAGCTACGGCATTGTTCGTGCTGGTAACGTTATTTGGCATTGATGTCCAGTTGTAGGTAGTAGTTCCGAAATTAGCACATAAATTGCCATAATTGTTTTCGATATAACAATGTGAGCCTGTACCTTGTGCAGGAAAATTCCAACGCTTCATAACCTGTGCCATGGCTGTTGCTACGCAACCAGTAACAGAACCGCCCGGACACAAGGCATTATAATAAGGCGATTGATTCCATGTCGTGTTTACCAATGGCGTAACGCCAAGAAACCTTGACTGATTATTGTCTGAACGTTGCCATGCCGTCCATTCTCTTTCGATGTCTTGCGTAGCCTCCAAACGTTTTTCTTTAATTTCTTGTAATTGCTGCTCGTATTGCGCCATCCAATAAATAAATGCAGGAGCTTTCTCAGCAGACTGTATCGCGTAGCTGCTCTTGTCCGAATAAGCTAAAACAGGTGTGGAAGCATAATCAGCCGCTACTATCACGAAGCCGACATCATTTTGTTTACCAAATACATAATACAAGTTTTCACCTCTATAAGACTTAGTTTCTAATACGTTTAAATCAACATCAGCACCTACAGAATTATCTATTTGAGCATTTGCTTTGTAGTAGTTATTTGCTACTAACTTAGCCGTGGCAACATCTACGGATTGTGCAAAACCTACCTGAAAGCAAAGGATAAAAACTATGCAACAAAGCGCAAGATTTTTTAAACACTTTTTCATGATAATTATTTTTGATTAGATGACGAAATTTGCTGTTTCAACTGCTTGTTTTCCGCTTGTAGGATTTCCACTTTTTTGTTCAGGTCTATCATATACAGCGTCAATTCTTCGATTTTTTCCATTTGTTTAGCAATCATGGAAGCTACTTCTAAGCCTTCGCTTTCTACCACAGCAGCAGACGGAATATTCGGCAAGTGCTTATGCTCGTTGATGTACTGCTCTACTTCGGTAAGTGGGCGGAGCCTGTAGTCGTCTGCAAAAACGTAATCTGCCCAACTTGCCTGTACTTTAATTTCTTTCGCTCTCAGGCGACCATGGACATTTAGCATATAGTATCCATTACTCACGATATTAAAACCGCCACCGTCGGTATGCTCTATTCTGCCTATGTAATCTTGACCCAAATTTGCGTTGCCTTTGAAGTCGATGTAGCTTGAACCATTATTACCAGATGCGATTTCGAGTCCGCCGTCTCCTGCTCCTAAAGCAATGAAACCGCCATTAGCCTCTGCAACATGCAATTTAGCGGCAGGCGTAGTTGTGCCGATACCGACATTACCGGCATTTGTTATAGACATACGATTAATGTGTGCAGTAAAGAAATCAAGTCCGTTTAGGTTGCCACCTGCGGTACGTTTAGAACCTATGGCTTCGCCTGTAGTGCCGACACCGAATTTTAGCGCGTTATTTGCGCCTGTTGTAATCACGCCGTTAAAGGTGCTTCCATTATCCACGTTAATGCCTCCTTGTACGGATAGTTTTTGAGAAGGTATTGTTGTCCCAATTCCCACATTTCCGGTATTGGTGTTGCTGATGTTTGTGCTGGAGGTTGTCCATTGTCCAAAAATTGGATTTGCGAATAGCGACAAAAATGCCATTGATAAAAATAAATTTTTCATAAAATAAAAATTTGATTGATTTTTTGCCTACTCTGAAACTGTTTTTCGGCTATCACAGCCCTACTTTTTTTGGGAAGGGTGTTCGGGAGATGCCCCTGTGTTATTAAAAGTAAAATCGGGTCTTTGGGTATTACACCCGATTTTAAATCATCATCAATATTTAGTTTTAGAAAGCGATACCAACATTTATCCCCGCGGAGCCCGTTAAACCACCACCACTCTGTGCTTTGACAGACGAAAAGTTAGTAAACGATTCGGTATAATGCACATCGCCAACTTTTGCATCTTCTACGGTGCTAAATGCCTTTTTCTTGTTATCAGATCCATAGCCGATACCCAAGTCTAACCCTACTAATACTTTGTGCGAAATCACAAACTGATAGCCAAATTTCAACTCTGCAGTATAATAATTAACTTTTTCTTTTTCTGTAGAAGTCCCTCCATAGTATATAGTGGGTACTCCAAAAAGAGTGCCTACACCTATCACTTGAGCCACGCCTCTGTTATGTGAGTAAGTACCGAATGTTAATGTGGGTTTTAAGAAAAACCCTCCTGCCGGGCTTTGGGAGCGACTTCTTCTTGAGAGGTTCATCTTATAGCCAATAGCTCCATAGACACCGCTGGCATCCCTTTTGATAGTTTTTTCACTTTGGAAAAGATCAACCCGTTTGTTTTGACCAAGCCCAATAATGCCTAAGTTGACTTCTACTGATCGGTTTGTTTTAAGCATATACTCGTAGCCGACCTCAGTACAACCTAAAAAAGGAGAGAGTACGTTTAATTTTACAATGTGCTTTTTGTTGGGCAGCGATTCTTCTTGCGCTACAACCTTCGTCGAAGCTCCAATAATTGTTGCGAATACAACTAAATAAATTAAATTTTTCATGACGTTTAAATTAAAATGATTTTGCCTACTCTTGAAACTGTTTTTCGGCTATCACAGCCCTACTTTTTTTGAGAAAGGGTGTTCGGGAATGCCCTTTTTTATTTTTTATGCAGTCGTTGGCAGGGTTTCTTTCACTCTATTTGAGTGAGGAATACTGCTGGGTTTACCGGATTTTGTTTTCGTAAGTAAACTGTTTTTTGGCTATTATAAATGGCTTTGGTGTTACCTTTTGTTAGTATCGTTGCACTACGCTATTATCGTTATTTTCATCTATCGGTGGTGCTATCGGCAATTTTGAGTAGCGGATTTTCACGATGCGTTTTTCGTCAAAAAGCGACAACTGTACAATTTCTTTGGGTGAATATTCGGCTGCCATTTTTTGGTTTTCCAATTCAATCAACCCAAGTAGTTGGAGCGCGTACGCTAAATATTCTGAGCAAAATAATTCGCTTTTATCTGTTTTGTTTTGTAGCATATCGTGTCCGAATATTTCTACATCTACACCTGCTAATATGAACTGCATAACATGGCTTTCAAACGGTATGTGCTTGTATTGATTATAGATGTCCAAAAGTTGTGCATTTATTAATTGTCGTGCAACTTGCTGAAGCGGATATACAATTACCATTTTATAATGACCGGAAGCTATTACCTCGCGCATAGGTGTTAAAATAATACCACTACGGGGTGTTTGTTCACCATAAGCAATGAGGTGTTTATCGTTTGGGGTACTGTGCATGAGCCAAAGGCTGTTATCGGCAGGGTTGCGCCAGATCATAGCAACGTGTGTGAAGCGCGATGCCGTTCCTATTTTAGTCAATAATCCTTTAAAGTCTTTGTTGGGTGTTATACAGGCTACTACATCTCCGGTTTGAAATTGTGTTGTATCAATATCAGCCCAGTATTGGCTGTTGCGATAAAACTTGCTATTATAATTAAAGGATTGTGCACGGATGTTTTGCCCGAATAGCACAAGTAATAATCCTATTATAATGATGCGAGCGGCGGATGAATACTTCTTTTTCATGTTTATAGTTGGTTGGTAAAAATATCCTGTGATAAAAAAGAATGTAAATGCTGTTTGTTATTTGATAGTAGGCAAAGTGTAACGGATACCCATTGTCACAAAAAATTTATTGTAATGCTCCTTAGTAGGATTGCTGATAGGTATTAGCGTTGCTATGTCTAAACCAACTTTTAGTGATTTATTGCCGAAATATGCAGATGCTCCGGGTTGCATTAATACACTTGTATATTGCTCATCATAACCCAGGTCCATATTTAATCCGTCAATAATTAATTTGGTATTTACATGGTTGCTATTCATCATAAGGCGACTATGCAAACCAAACTCTACAAAATCGCTTGGGAAGAAAGAAATCGTCGGTTGAAGGAAGAAATTGTAGTAGCGATTTTGATGTTCACCATACGTAAGCGGTTGCACATTAAAACTATTCAAGTAAGTACCTTGGCCATTGGCATGAGTAGTGCCTATCAAAACAGCCTTACCCATTCCCATTCCACCAAAAAGGCAAAATGCTTGCTTGTCTGTTTTGAAAAATTTGCGACCACCCGCTATTGATGCTGCCCAATAATTGTAGGCATTATGCACTTCGCCAATAGGTGTTCGTCCAACAGTAGATATACTCGATTCAATGTTATTCCAATCCACATCAATTTCCTCTCCGGTAAGTAAATTCACAATACCCTTGGCAATCAAGCTAGTTAGAAATCCGGAGCCTAAAAGTTCTGTTTCATAAGAACTGGTTGTAATGCGCTCAATCGTTGTTGAGTTGCTGTGGTTGCCAGTACTTCCTTTGGCACTAAGCACCCAATTATCGTTTAGTGCATACGACACATCACCGGAGAAACTTCCTATTTTTGTAAATTTTGCAGCACCTTCAGGGTCGGTGTATTTCTCGCGAGGCTTCTCTTTATTTGTTCCTGACATAGTAAATGCGCCGGACATACTGATGTCGCCTTTTTTAAAATTGGCAGACATATACGTATTATCTATTAAGGTAGGTTGCGCAGGGGTTTCAATATTGTTACGATAATAGTTTTGGTGCGTTACTTCCTTTTTGGTGACGCCACAAGCAGTTATTATTAAACAACAACACATTGCGAGAGCTAGGCTTTGATACTTTTTCATAATATAGGTTTTACTTGTTTAAAAATTGTTTTTGTTAATTATTCGCAAATCAATTATTAATGATTTGTTAATACAAAATTAAAGTCATGCGCAATTGAAAACAATTTTTACCAGGTGGATTTTGGGTGGAGATACAGTTGGATTTTAATACTTAATTTATTATTATTTTTATAAACATTTTATATTCAATAAATTATGTATATAAAATAACTAATGGTGGAGATGGGTGGAGAGATGAAAACAACCCTAATATCATACCTAAAACAGCAATAGTTTTTATAAAAACAACACAAAAAGTCAATTTTTGTTCCGATATCGACGGAGCACCAAACCAGACCTACCTATAAATCAAACGCAATTTCAGGCACAATCGAAAACAGTAGCATCAGAGGGCAATTTATCATTCGGTCGCAAATATCCTTATAGAAAAAATTATTATATTTAAGGCATCTTATTTTCAATGATTTACATAACAGTTTTTAAATATGAATAACCATCGCATCACATCGCTTGAGCAATACCATGAAGTGTATAATGAAAGTATTGCTGACCCTGCTGGCTTCTGGGCGAATATTGCGGACTCGTTTGTGTGGGACAAAAAATGGGATACTGTATTGGAGTGGAATTTCACAGAACCAAACATAAAATGGTTTATCAACGGCAAGTTAAATATTACTGAAAATTGTTTAGATCGCCACCTATCTACGCAGCCCGATAAAACAGCTATACTTTGGGAAGCCAACAACCCCGACGAGCCAAATGTAACCCTCACGTATCGCCAGCTACACGAAAAGGTTTGTCAATTTGCCAACGTACTAAAAGCATACCAAATACAAAAAGGCGATAGGGTATGTATCTATATGCCCATGACACCCGAGCTAGCTATTGCCGTTTTAGCCTGTGCACGCATTGGTGCCATCCACTCCGTTGTGTTTGCCGGCTTCTCCGCACAATCGCTCGCCGAGCGCATCAACGACTCTGCTTGTAACCTTTTAATTACCGCAGATGGTTTGTACCGAGGCGCAAAGCAAATAGCACTCAAAGATATTGCTGACGAAGCACTGCAAAAATGCCCTTCAATCGTACACGTCATCGTATTGCAACGAACCGGACAACCTTGTAGTTTTCAACCTCCGCGCGATGTATGGTGGCACCAAGCCATAGCACAAGCCGACACCTACTGTCCGGCTACTATCATGGATGCCGAGGATACCTTGTTTATACTTTACACTTCCGGATCTACGGGCAAGCCAAAAGGTGTGTTGCATACCATAGCAGGCTACATGGTTTACACCTATTATACTTTTTTAAATGTATTTCAACACAACCAAAACGACATTTATTGGTGTACCGCTGATATTGGCTGGATTACCGGACACTCTTACATAGTGTATGGTCCGTTACTGAACGGCGCAACTACCATCTTATTTGAAGGCGTACCCACCTACCCCGATGCTGGTCGCTTTTGGCAAATCTGCGATAAGCTGAACGTAACACAGCTCTATACTGCCCCAACCGCTATCCGCGCTTTGATGGCAGAAGGGCTACAGTATGTAACGCCTTATCGCTTGGATAGCTTGCGTGTGTTGGGTAGCATAGGCGAACCCATCAACGAGGAGGCATGGCTTTGGTATTACCAAAATATCGGCAAAGAAAAATGCCCCGTAGTGGATACGTGGTGGCAAACCGAAACAGGAGGTATTCTCATTTCGCCCTTAGCGGGCATTACGCCACTCAAACCTACTTTTGCCACCCTGCCACTGCCCGGTGTGCAACCCTGCTTGGTAGATGCCGAAGGCAATGAGCTTACCGCTAATAATGTTGAAGGATTGCTCTGCATGAAATTCCCGTGGCCCGGCATACTCCGCAGCACCTACGGCGACCATGAACGTTGCAGACAAACATATTTTTCCGCTTTCAAAAATTTATACTTCACCGGTGATGGCTGTCGCCGAGATACGGACGGTTATTACCGAATCATCGGGCGCGTAGATGATGTTATCAATGTATCGGGGCATCGCATTGGCACTGCCGAAGTAGAGAACGCCATTAATAACCATATTGCTATCATTGAGTCGGCAGTAGTAGGTTATCCGCACGATATTAAAGGGCAAGGTATTTATGCCTTTGTCATTTGCGACAAACCTGTTTCGGATGAAACCATCTTCATTGCGGAAGTACGCGAGGTGGTCACAAAAGTAATTGGTGCTATTGCCAAACCCGACAAAGTGCAGATAGTGAGTGGGCTGCCAAAAACGCGCTCAGGCAAAATTGTTCGTCGCATCTTGCGAAAAGTTGCCGAAGGCGATAACAGCAACTTGGGCGATACATCTACACTATTGGATGCTACTGTGGTGGACGCTATTTTCGCAAACAGGAAATAACTTGTGCTATTTTAAGTACAAAGCTATGTATTATCAATATAATTTTCAATATTTGGAAGATGTAATTGCTAGTAATTACATCTTCTATTTTAACAATATACTTTAGCAGAATGGTACTCACATTTATAGATTATGCCATCATTATCACCTATTTTATATTCGTGATTGGTATCGGATTCCTCATCAAGCGTAGTATAAAATCAGGTAACGATTTTTTGATGAGCAACCGCACCATTCCGCTTTGGATAACTTCGCTGGCATTTATCTCTGCCAACTTAGGCGCACAAGAAGTTATAGGCATGGTGGCCTCTGGAGCGAAATATGGAATTATGACCAGCCACTACTACTGGGTAGGTGCCATACCCGCCATGCTATTTTTAGGTATTTTTATGATGCCATTCTATTATGGCAGCCACGCAAGATCGGTACCCGAATACCTTGCTTTGCGCTTCGATGAAAAAACACGCGCACTCAACGCCGTAAGCTTTGGTATAATGACTATTTTTTCTTCTGGTATTTCGCTACACGCTTTAGCCTTATTACTAAAAGTAATATTAGGATGGGATTACAACCTTTCTATTTTGGTGGCGTCGGGTATTGTTACGATATATATTTTTTTGGGCGGACTAACAAGTGCTGTTTACAATGAAGTGCTGCAATTTTTTCTTATCGTATTGGGCATTGCGCCCTTAGTCATTATCGGTTTAGATAAAGTTGGCGGCTGGGACGGCATCGTGAAAAACGTTGCAGAACCCATGACACACTCTTGGAAATATCTCAATGCTGCCGAAAATAACGCTATGGGTATTGACTGGACAACCATGCTCATGGGCTTAGGTTTTGTGTTGTCGTTTGGTTATTGGTGCACCGATTTTTTGGTAGTGCAACGAGCTATGATTGCCCGCAATATGTCGGAAGCGCAAAAAACGCCACTCATTGCAGCTATCCCCAAAGCACTCATGCCGTTCATTGTTATCATACCCGGATTAATAGCTGTAGCTGCCGTTAATTTAGGAACAGGATTCCAGATACCCACAAACGAAGCAGGACAACCAGATTATAATATGGTGCTGCCCGCCATGTTAGGCTATTATTTCCCCACGGGATTGTTAGGAGTGGGCATTACAGCATTGATAGCCTCCTTCATGTCTGGCATGGCCGGTAATGTAACGGCATTTAACACCGTGTGGACCTATGATATTTATCAATCTTATTTCACAAAAGACGCCGATGAAAATCATTACCTACGCATTGGTAAATGGACAACGCTGATTGGTGTGCTACTATCCGTCGGAACGGCTTATATTGCTAAAAGCTATAATAATATTATGGACTTTTTACAACTGATTTTTGGCTTTGTCAATGCCCCGCTTTTTGCAACTTTCTTTTTAGGAATGTTCTGGAAACGTACCACCGGACATGGTGCATTTTGGGGTTTGGTTGCTGGCACAACTGCCGCTGCAATAACACATGGATTGACCATAGCAGAAGGAAAAGGCGGTTGGTTAGGCAACCTGCACGAGTTCAAATCAGGAACAGCACACGCTTTCAGCATAGCCATTGTTGCATGGGTAACCTGCTTTGTTGTAACCCTTGTAATAAGTTTGTTCACCACGCCAAAACGGGAAGAAGAGTTAGTTGGATTGGTATATAGCCTTACGCAAAAACCAACCTATCAAGCCCAAGTTTGGTGGACACGCCCTACCGTGCTGGCACTCGCTGTATTGATATTAACCATAATTTTAAACATCCTATTTTGGTAAGAAAATAATTATATGGAAAAATTGCAAGACCTTCGTTACATCATCGGACTATTTTTTGTCATCATCGGGTGCATGGTACTAATTGCCTCTTTTATCGGTGCGCCGGAAGGTGCTACTGCCAATCGTACGTATGGATTAATTTATTTAGCTTTTGGTGGTATAATGTACTTATTTTCGCGCAGGGGATAATTTTTCTAATAAAAACTCTTGCTCATATTTTAAAAAACCGTATCTTTGCACTCGCAAAAACATGGTCACGTGGCCGAGGGGTTAGGCAGAGCTCTGCAAAAGCTCCCACAGCGGTTCAAATCCGTTCGTGACCTCAGCTTTAGACGTCTTACTACAAAAGGTAAGGCGTTTTTTTATATTAAAATTTTTCATAAAATGTTTACTTTTAGCGCATATAGCAGTTAATTTTTCATTATGACAAATCATAAAGCCCGCGAAACGGAGCAAAAAGCTTTAGAAATAAACTTAGACAACAGCATCTACGGCACATTTGCCGAAATCGGCGCAGGGCAGGAAGTTGCCCGATACTTCTTTCAGGTAGGCGCAGCTGCCGGTACGATTGCCAAAACCATGTCTGCTTATGATAAAGTTGTTTCTGATAAAATATACGGACCCGAACCTAAGGGTCGCTACGTTTGCGAATCGCGCTTGTACAAAATGCTCGACCACGAATACGACCTTATGGTAGATCGCTTACGCGAGTCGCGCCCCGATAACTGCTTTTTCGCTTTCGCTAACACCGTTGCTGCTATCAATTACCAAAAAACGATTAAAGGTGACGGATGGTTAGGTATCCGCTTCCAACTGAAACCTACCGACCCTCCCAACGACTTAGTTATACACGTACGGATGTTGGATAACGATAACCGCCAACAGCAACAAGCTATTGGCGTGTTGGGTGTCAATCTCATTTATGCTTGCTATCGCTACCAACATAACCCCGAAACACTCCTGCTCTCGCTGATAGATAATTTGCGCGACCGCGTGATGATTGATATGGTACGCCTTACGGGACCTGATTTTCGGCATATTGACAATCGCTTGTTGAGTCTTTGGCTTATAAAACACCACATGTCCGACGTAGCAATATTTGGACCCGACGGGCAAAACGTTCATGCTTCCGAGTTGCTTTATAAACACAGTGTATTAGTGGTACGTGGCAGTTTCCGCCCAGCAACTATGGTAAATGTTGATATGATAAACAGTAGTCGGGAGCAGTTTGCCAACGAAGAAGGCGTTGATAATACCAAGATGGTGCAGCTTTGCGAAATAACCATGGATAACCTCTTGGCTGAAAATAATTTGGACGAAAAAGATTTCTTAGATCGTGCCGATTTACTCTGCGGGTTAGGGCAAATTGTGGCAGTAACCAACTGCGAGCGGTATCATAAACTTATTGATTATCTAGCAGATTACAAATGCCCGCGCATCGCATTGGTCTTGGGTGTGAGGATATTGCAGGCTCTAATCAATAACACTTACGAACAAAATACTGATGGCAGACTACTGACTGCCTTCGGCGAACTATTTGCCCGAAACTTAGAGATATATGTTTACCCATCTTTGAAAAATGACAACGGCGATTTGCTCACCGCAGAATCGTTGGATGTACCTTCTGAGATTGTATTTTTATATCGCTACCTGTTGGATAGCACACAAGTAGCAGACCTCAAGGGATTCCACAGGGAATACCTCAATGTATATTCTAAAGATGTATTACACATGATAAAAAATGATAACCCTTTGTGGGAAACATTCGTATCGCCGCAATCGGTACGCATTATTAAGGGGAAAAAATTATTTGGCTACAACTCTCAACCACTACACTTTGAATATTAATTTTCAGGTATGAATCCAACCGCTATTTTGCTGTTCCATTGCCCCGATAAGTTGGGCATTGTGGCTGCCGTTACCGAATTTGTTTTTGAGAACAACGGCAACATCATTCGGCTCGACCAACATGTGGATAAAGCCACTAATCGCTTCTTTATGCGCGTAGAGTGGGAGATGGCAAATTTTTTGATACCCGTCGAAAAATTAGATGACTATTTCGCTACACTTATTGCTCGCAAATTTGATATGGAGTGGCAACTGCATTTTTCACAAAAGGTAATGCGAATGGCAGTTTTTGTATCGAAACTGTCGCATTGTTTATATGATATTTTACAACGATATATTTCTGGCGAATGGCAGGTAGAAATTCCGCTAATTATCAGTAATCATCCTGATTTTCAACCCATTGCAGAGAAATTTGACATACCATATTATGTGTTTCCTATCACCACGCAAACTAAAGCTGCACAAGAAGCCGCCGAACTCGCCCTCCTAAAAGAACACAACATTGACTTTTTAGTGTTGGCGCGGTATATGCAAGTATTGTCCGACGATTTTATCAATCATTACCACAATGCAATTATCAATATTCATCACTCCTCGCTGCCGGCGTTTCCGGGCTCCAAGCCTTACCATGCCGCATTTGAACGGGGTGTGAAATTTACTGGTGCTACTGCCCACTATGTTACCGCCGAGTTGGATGCAGGTCCTATCATCTCGCAGGGTGTACAAACGGTAAGCCATCGCAACAGCATTGACGACTTAGTTCGCATAGGTAAAAATGTTGAAAAACTTACCCTCTCGGAAGCAGTTTGGCTACATTTGCAACATCGCATTTTGCCATATCAAAATAAAACTATTGTGTTTAAATAATTATCTCAGATGACCAATACGTTGGAAATTAATTGTGTATATTAGGGTGTTGTCCGTCATTGTAACTGATGACCACAGAAACAACAAAACGAACAAAAAATGACGGAGAAAGAAATTTGCACTAAACTTTTTAAAAATTGTGAGTAGTGGGGGCAACCAAGACTGGCGTTTTGCTCACATAGAACAATAAATGAAAATGGAATGTTTTAAAATCAAACAATGATTGAAACTGAAAAAAATAATGAACGAGTTGCGAAATTGATTTTTGCTTCTGTCTATCCGCATTATGTAACAAAAGTGCAGACGAAAGGGAGAACAGTTGAAGAATTGCACCAAGTTATAAAATGGCTGACGGGTTTTGACGAGAAAGAACTGCAAAAACTCATTGACGAAAAAGTAACGTTTCAAACATTTTTTGAAAGAGCAAAATTAAACCCAAACGCACATCTTATTACAGGGTTAATTTGCGGTTATAGAATTGAAGAAATTAAAAACCCACTGACAAAACAAGCGAGATACTTAGACAAACTAATTGACGAATTAGCAAAGGGTAAGAAAATGGAAAAAATTTTAAGACAATAAACAACGAACCGCCAACACGCGTTTCGCATCAGGCGGGGCGGGGTATCGTGCAAACTTAGCGCGTTGTGCTTCTATTCAAGGGCAGGGCTATACTTGCAACATCGTACTCTACTTCCTTTGATGAATTTTTGTAATTTGCTTAGACGTATCAACTCCTTAGCCACCACCCAACGCCGCCGCGCCGCCGACAATTTCGGAGAGTTCGCGTGTGATGGCTTCTTGGCGAGCCTTGTTGTAGTTTATCCGCAACTCATTCAGCAAGTCGTTGGCATTTTCGGAGGCCTTATCCATTGCCGTCATGCGCGCACCGTGCTCCGATGCGTGTGTGTCTAACACGTATTTCTGAAACTGCGTTTGTAAAATGCTTGGCACCAAATGTTCTAATAACTCTTCCTTCGATGGCTCAAAAGTATAATCTGCTTTTTTGCCTTTGGCTTTATCACCTTTGGTTGTTGATTCTAATTTCGCTACCGGCAAAAACTGCTCTAACTCCGCAAACTGTGTAGCAGCATTTTTGAAGCGCCCATATGCTACAACGATGCGGTCGTATTGCTGCATTTCAAAATTAGTCATTAATTTTTTAGATACTTTGGCAACGTTATCGAAGCTCAAATCAGCAAATAAATCAATGTTGTCGGTAATGAGGTTGCAATCCGGGAAGCGTTTTTTCATCACATCGTATCCTTTTTTTCCGATAAAAAGAATAGATAACTTGCCCTTGCTACGTACATCTGCTAAATCCTCCTGAATAGCCGCTGCTGCTATCTTGATGATATTGGTATTGAACGCGCCACATAAACCTCTGTTAGAAGTAATTACCACCACACACGCCGATTTTACTTCGCGCTGCACACCGAAAGATGTGTTGGCATCTCCTTCTAAATTGGATAATATATTTACTAACATTTTGTTTAAGCGATTGGCGTAGGGGCGCATCTGCGTAATGGCTTGTTGTGCTTTACGCAACTTCGCCGCCGACACCATTTTCATCGCTTTAGTAATCTGCTGCGTGGATAATACTGACTTAATCCGCTCGCGGACTTCTTTTAAATTTGCTGCCATAGAAAGCTATGTGTTGTATAATCAAACTTGCAATTATATTACAAGTTGCGTTACCTAATTTTATGCGTTTTTGTATTGACCACTCATTTCTGAAGCTAACGTTTTCAGAATGTTGAGATCGGCATCTTCAAATTTTCCGGCACGTAAATTATCCAATACGCTAGGGTTGCGTTTTTCTAAAGTTGTGAGGAATATTTCTTCAAACTCACGGATTTTATTTACTGGCACATCGCGCATTAGGTTATTAGTACCTAAGTAGATAATAGCAATTTGTTTTTCTACCGAAAGGGGCGAAAACTGCGGCTGCTTTAACACTTCCACGTTGCGCTTTCCTTTTTCCAAAACGGCGGTAGTTGCGGCATCCAAATCGGAGCCGAATTTTGCAAAGGCTTCCAACTCGCGGTATTGCGCTTGGTCTAATTTCAGCGTACCGGCAACTTTTTTCATGGATTTGATTTGTGCATTACCACCCACACGCGATACAGATATACCTACGTTGATAGCGGGACGAACCCCTGCGTTAAATAGGTTGGATTCCAAGAATATCTGTCCATCGGTAATGGAAATCACGTTTGTCGGGATATACGCCGATACGTCACCTGCCTGTGTTTCGATAATCGGCAACGCTGTTAATGAACCACCGCCTTTTACGATACCCGCTTTTTTAAGTGATTCTGGCAAGTCGTTCATATTATTGGCAATACTATTATTGTTGATTACTTTAGCGGCACGCTCTAACAAGCGAGAGTGCAAGTAGAATACATCACCCGGATAGGCTTCACGACCTGGTGGACGGCGCAACAACAACGATACTTCGCGGTAAGCAACTGCCTGTTTTGATAAATCATCATAAATGATCAATGCCGGACGACCCGTATCGCGGAAGAACTCACCGATGGCAGCACCTGAAAATGGCGCGTAGAACTGCAACGGTGCAGGATCGGCGGCGGATGCGGATACGATAACCGTATAAGGCATAGCACCATTTTCTTCTAACGTTTTGGCTACGTTAGCTACTGTTGATGCTTTTTGCCCACAGGCAACATATATACAATATACGGGTTGCCCTTTCTCGTAAAATTCTTTTTGATTGATAATAGTATCAATAGCGATTGCGGTTTTTCCGGTTTGGCGGTCGCCGATGATAAGCTCGCGCTGTCCGCGTCCTATTGGAATCATCGCATCAATAGCTTTGATACCTGTTTGCAATGGTTCGTTTACCGGTTGGCGGAATATAACGCCCGGAGCTTTGCGCTCCAAAGGCATCTCGTATTTTGTGCCACCGATAGGTCCTTTACCGTCAATAGGTTGCCCGAGTGGGTCTACCACACGCCCGAGCATTCCTTCACCTACCTGGATGGATGCGATGCGTCGAGTGCGGCGTACGGTCGAGCCTTCTTTGATACCATCGCCGGAGCCAAGCAACACCACCCCTACGTTATCTTCTTCGAGGTTCATCACAATAGCTTCAACACCGTTTTCAAATTTCACAAGCTCGCCGGCTTGTGTTTGTGTTAAACCATACACACGTGCGATACCATCACCTACTTGAAGTACTGTACCTACCTCTTCGAGTTCGGTAGAAGAATTCACGCCTGCGAGTTGTTGTTTGAGTATCGCCGATATTTCGTCGGGTTTTACGTAAACCATGATATTATTCTAATTTTAGTTGCTAAATAAGTATGTGTAAAAGGAGCTAATCTCCTTATTATTATTGTTTTAAAAATCTTTAATGTATAAATTTTTTGAGAATCCTTGTCGCATTTTATCTAACTGATGTTGGATGCTTGCGTCATATAATTTATTGTCAAACTCCAATACGAATCCGCCAATGAGGGTGTTATCTACGGCTGTTTTTAATTCTACCTTGTTATACTCTTTCAGGTCTGCTGCAATTTTTGCTTGAATAGCTGCGGTAGCCGTATCGGATAGTGGCTGTGCTGTGGTAAGGCGCACGGTTACTATTTTGTTCGCTGCCTTATACTGCTCTATGAACTCGTCAGCTATTTCGGGCAGGTAGCTATCTCTGCCTTTGCTTACGAGCATTTTGAGGAAAGAGAGTGTAAGGTCGTCGCTTTTATCTTTGAACAAGGCATCCAAAACATTATTCTTTTTAGTTGCATTTACCACCGGACTTTTGAGCAGTTGATAAAACTCTTTGTGCTTTGTAGCTTCTTTGAGTGCTATCATGTCTTGCGTGACGCGCTCCATTTTGCCTTGCTCAGTGGCGAGGTCAATTAATGATTTGGCGTAACGTGTTGCTATTCTTTGTACAGACATAATTTGTATACTTGAACTTTTTGATAAGGCAATTTGTAGTTGCCACCAATTCGAAAAAGTTTTATTAACTCAATTTGATATTCTTCACTAAATCGTTTACAAAGGCTTCTTGTTCGTTGTTGCCTTTTAGCTCTTTGCGGAGTATTTGACCCGCAATATCTAATGCCATTACACCAGCTTGGTTTTTCAGGTCGGTGATAGCTGCTTTTTTCTGGTTTTCAATTTCTGCGGTAGCATTGGCAACAATTTTTTGTGCTTCATCTTTTGCTTTCGTTTTCGCTTCGTTGATGATAGCATCTTTTGTTTCTTTCGCTTCTTTCAGAATGAGTACGCGCTCTTCGCGGGCTTGTGCTAAAAGTTGCTCGTTTTCGGCATGAAGATTAGCCATTTCTTGACGTGTTTTCTGCGCTTGATCGAGAGAGTCCTGAATGGTTGCTTCCCTTTCTTTCAGCGCATTCACGATGGGTTTAAAGGCGAATTTGCCGATAAAATACCAGAATATAGAGAATATCAATACTGACCAAAAGAACAAGCCGAAGTCAGGTTTGATTACGGAGAAATCTGCTAAAAAGAAAAACATATATTATAAATTTGAATGTTTTTAAATAACAAGTCACGGGTAAAATGTGGGGATTGAACTTCAACCAACCGTTGTAAACGCAATCCCCTTGTAAAATTTCTACTAAGCGAAAAATGCCAAGATGATAGCGATAAGGGCAGCACCTTCTACGAGGGCAGCCATTAATATCATGTTTGCGCGAATATCGCCTACTGCTTCCGGTTGACGAGCAATGGCTTCCATCGCCTTAGCACCGATATTACCAATACCGATACCGGCACCGATAACCGCTAAACCTGCACCTATTGCAGCTATTGAACCTGTCATGGTTGATGATTTATGTAATTAAAAAATAATTTCTTTTTGTACACCATTACTTTAATGGTGGTCTTTGTGGTGGTCTTCTATGGCTGCGCCAATGTACGATGCTGTTAGTATTGTAAATACAAATGCTTGTATGAATGCCACCAATAGCTCTATTGCCATCATAAATAATGATAGAGGAATTGCCATTGCTACCCCTACGCCCGTACCTGGAAGGCTTGTGCCTGATTTACCAAATATGAATATCAACCCTACGAAACTGAGGATGACCATGTGCCCTGCTGTGATGTTTGCAAACAAACGCAGCATGAGTGTAAACGGCTTGATAAATAGCCCCATTATTTCAACGGGAGTGATAATCAATGCCTTGATGGGTGCCGGTACGCCAGGCATCCAAACGATGTGCTCCCAGTAATGTTTATTTCCGTTCAGGTTTGTGATAAAAAAGGTAAATAGTGCTAATACTGCGGTTACGGCTATGTTGCCCGTAACGTTAGAGTTACCTAAAAATGGAATTTGCCCGAAGAGGTTGAGTCCTAAAATAAAGAAAAACACCGCTAACAAAAATGGCAAATACTTCTCCCATTTTGCCCCGACAAATGGCTTGGCTACTTCATCGCGAATGAACTCTATGATAGGTTCAAACAGTGATTGCTTCCCAGTAGGTGCTAAACCTTTGCGAGTAGCATATGTTTTTGCAATGGAAATGAATACCCATAACAAAAATGCTACTACTAACAACATGGACAATACATTTTTTGTAATTGAAAAATCGTAAAAGGAGGTGATACCTCCACCTAAAAAGCCGCCGTCCATGGTACTCTTTGCATCCAATCTGTATTCGTTGCCGTTGTATTTTGCGTAATATACTTTTATGTTTTTATTCTTCAGTGGTTCTAACTTTTCCGTAAACCCTTCTAAATGTACTTCTTCTTGTGGGAAAGTTGAATCTTGTACACGCTTCACGCTACCTTCATGGAGTACATATCCATCATAAGCTACGTGTCCGTTGCCATGATGACCAATATCAAATTTACTTGAAGAGAACATAGAAAGACCCTTGCTTGGCGCATATAATATACACGGCAATGGAAAACTCCAAGGACCGATGCTATACACATTCTGGTCGGAGATATGATGAAAGGCAGTTTCGCCCGGGTTAAATTTCGTTTCGTGATTTTCCCCTTCGCCATGAGCTGCTGCTTCGTGAGTCGCAGTAGTTGTGTGTTGCACGTGTGCAGAATCCTGCTGCGCTTGTGCTGCGAAGGTGATTAGGAATGTACATATTACGTGAATGACAATTTTTCGCATTGTTGTTGCCAAATTTTATATCGAAAACGGGCAATATATTACCCTATTTTGAAATCGCACGCAAAGGTAAGTAAAAAATCAAGTATGGAAAAGGTTTTTTTAATGTTTTTTTGCCTAAAATAGTCGTATTTTTTAATTGTTTTAATACTTAATTTCGGCAAAAACAAAAGGCAACCACGAGCGTAACGAGCTCGTAATGATACTCTGCACCGTCACATTAATCGTGTGTTGCCTTTTATGGTGTTTGTCACCAAACTTTATTTCGCAACAAATATGGTCTGATTTGTACTGTTCCGTTCGTTGCTTATACGCACCACATATTGCCCTACGGGTAAATTGGGCATTGATACAGTCGTGGCTGTACTACTCAATGAGTTGAGTGTTGCATTAAATACTAACTGTCCATTAATAGTATAAAGCTCCAGCATGGAAGGCTTGTCAATGAGTTCTGTGCTGTTAATTTGCAGTAAATTATTTGCTACTACAGTGATGGTTATCTTATCAGCATATTGTGATAAAATATTTACACTTACAGTATTGGAATATACAAATGTATTATCCATATCTACTTGCTTGACGCGGTAGTAGTTGATGCCTTTGCCTGGCTGCTCGTCTGTCAAAGCATATTCGCGTATATTGTCAGCATGACCGGCAGCATTTACCTCGCCAATCTGTTTGTACGTTTGAGCATCAGTACTGTGCTCTACAACAAATTTTTTGCTATATGCTTCCGATGCTGTTTGCCAATCTATCCGCACATGGTTTTGTTCGGTAAGTGTGGCTGTTATGTCTTTCATTTTTACGGGCAGTGCTGCTCCGGTTGGTTGCAACACCCATAAGCCGTAGGTCATATCGGAGGCGAGTAATTTGCCGGAAGGAAGATATGGATAAACGCCCCATGCCCCATTATATCCGGTTGGGTAATTGCCTGTATCATTCGGGTACGTATCATAAAAGCCTAATATCGCCGGCGAAGCCGGATTTGCATAATTCCAAATTTGTATGCCGTCATGATAAGCAGATACATACATGAATGTTCCTTTTATGTAGGGATTATGATAGGTAAGATTGCCCGACACCCCCGTTCTTGAATTATATCGGAAGGATGTGTATGGATTAAACGAATTATCTGTTGTATTGAGATTTATTCCGCTAAGTGGTTGCGACAAAAGTGGCAAGCCGTTAGGTACTTCTTCGGCAATAATAGCGTTGCTGCCATCCGGCGTAAGCCAACTGCTGTGGTTGTATCCATTGGTTACTTCCGATGCAACGGTGAAATTGGTCAGTGGGTTATTTGTATTATTAAAATTAAAGATATAAAAACCTTCATCCCCACTGGAGGCATATACAATATTGTTGCGTACGTACATATCGTGTATGTATCCGCCTGGTAGTGTATTATTGAAAATTACTGTTGGCGAACGCGGATTAGCGAGACTTAAAATAATTAACCCGTTCCTCCCTAAATTTGCCGAGTTTGCACCACTTATGTATAAGCGTTGGTTAGGCTCATCTACAAATAACATGTGTGCAGAGGTAAATACAGAAGTTGGAAGAAACTCAGATGTCGGCACAATACTAACAGAAGCTGGCAGGTTGCTCAAGTCGAATATATACATCCCTTCGGAGCAAACATCACAAATAGCATAGAGGTATCGCTGTGTGCCGTTGATGTAGGTTTTAAATTCGCGCCAGTTTGTATTATTACCCCCTCTAAATGCCGCTATGCGCTGTAGAATCGGTGCCGTGCCGTTGACTTTAAAAAAGTGGATAGAGTCACCTGAACCAATAATGGCGTACTCGTTGCCAGAAGGGTCAGCATAGCCCCATACATCGCTATAAAACAAGCCGGCAGGGTCCCAATGTGCTAAGGAATCTACGTTGGAGGAATTGCGCGGTTGTGCCATTGCCACATACGCCACCCCTAATAACATTAAACATGTAATTATTTTTTTCATAAAAGTATTTGAATTATAAACGGCTTTGCTACAGTATATTGCCTTCAGGTATTTCAACATTAGCAAACAAAAAACGCGGAAGAGGGTGTAGCCTTGCGTGGCATATTTTACTTATCCTTCTTTTTTCTCTTCGAGTTGTTGTTTTTTATCTGCCTCGCGCATACCTGATTTTATTTCATCTTCGATAGAGGCTTTTGCACTGTTAAACTCGCGAATGCCTTTACCAAGTCCGCGTGCTAATTCCGGAATTTTTTTTCCGCCGAATAAGAGTAAGATTACTAAAAATATGAGTATTACCTCGTACCCACCAAGATTAAACATAGTATAAGTTTTAATATTAAACGATTACAAAACAGACTATCAAAAGGCGACAGCAATTTTGCAATAACCCTTTGATAGTCGTCAGATATTATTATTATTTCTTTAAACCGATTTCGCGCAAGCGTTCGTTTAAGTATTCGCCTGCAGTAGTCGGTTCGTAAGCTAAAGGCATGGTATCAGATACTGTTGCCGAAAGGCAAGTCAAATCCATTTCGCTGCGTGGATGCAAGAAGAATGGAATAGACAAGCGCGGCAAGTGCCATAACTCGCGTGGCGGATTTACTACGCGGTGTGTTGTGGACTTTAGATAATTGTTAGTCAAGCGTTGCAGCATATCGCCCACGTTGATTACGATTTCGTCATCGCCTGGTACAATATTCAACCATTCGCCTTCGGAGTTCATGAGTTGCAAACCTCCCGCTGATGCTCCCACCAAAAGAGTGATGAGGTTAATATCTTCGTGCTGCTCAGCGCGGATGGCAGAGGCTGGTTCGTGTGTGATAGGCGGATAGTGTATGGCACGAAGAATGCTGTTGCCATTTCTAATTTTGTCATCGAAGTAATTTTCATCTAAATTCAGGTAAAGGGCTATGGCACGCAACAGGTGTGCGCCAGATGTTTCAAATGCTTTATACAACTGTTTGCCCGTATCAACAAACTCAGGGGTTTCAGCAACTGATACGTTATCAGGATATTCTCTTTTGATAGGGTCGCCATCTGAAACTTCTTGACCTATTTGATAAAATTCTTTTAGGTCAGCAACTGTGGATTGCTTGGCGTGTTCCTTGCCGAATGACGTATAACCACGCTGACCAGCTAAACCAGCAACTTCATATTTGCTTTTCAGCGACTCTGGTTGTGCAAAGAAATTTTTTGCCTCGGAATAAAACTTATCTACTAATGCTTTAGGAACGCCGTGATTGACAACGCCCACGAACCCTACTTCGTGAAAGGCTTTTCCTAATTGCTCTACAAACGCTGCGCGAGCGGCTGCATCTCCATATACAAATTGGGATAAATCTACTAAAGGAATGGCTCTGTTTGTATTAGACATAAATTTCCGAAATTTAAAATTATAAATAGTTAATCTGTGTTTCGATTATATCGAAAACAATCCGTAAAGGTACAACTTTTTAAGGAATTTTGTATATTATTTTAGTTTATAAATAATATTTTGGTAACTATTGCATCTGTATCTTCGAGTTGTTGGGTATTAGTACTAAACACCCAATATACACCCGTTGCTACTCGCTTTCCGCTCAGGTCGCGACCATCCCAAATAGCTTGCCCGCCTAAGGCAGTAGTTTCAAAAACTACCTGTCCGGTTATGTTTGTAATTTTCACATTGGCGTTGCGCGTCAGCCCCTTTATGGCTATGTCGCCGTTGTACTCCGGGCGTACCGGATTAGGGTATGCTACTACGTTAGATTTGTTGTGTGCCTTCACACCTGCGGTAGCATCGCCACGATATGAAACGATGCCTTTTTCTGTACCAATAAATACTTCGCCGTTGCGGTTGTTCACACCAATAGTATTGATGATATTATCGGGGAGTGGGCTATTTTGCACATTGAATTTAGCAACTAATTCATCTCCATTGGGCGATATTACAAACACGCCGTTGGTTGTGCCAAACCATTTGCGGTTAGCTCCATCAACGGCTACACAACGGATAAACTCTGTTTCTAATAGATAACCATCAAATTCGTCTTGACGCAAAATGCGACGAGATCCGGTGCAGTTATCATCCAAAATATTGCTGCCACATTCAAAAGCGATGACCCCTTCAGGCGTACCTACCCATACGTCACCATCTAAGTCAATTCCCAATGTTGTGATTTGATTATTTGGCAATACTGAATTTCCTTTATTGATAATGCGGCATCGGTCATCTGCGGTATTATTGATATCTTGCCCACTATCCCACACTAATAATCCTTGCCCCTCGCCTAAGGCAACCCATTTATATCCGTTGTTATCAACGAGGAGTTGACTAGTGGCAGTTGTGCCTCCGCACGGAGTGAAAAAGCTGCGCCACTGCCCGTCATTTTTCCAAACAGAAATTGGTTTGGGTGCTAAGTAGTTACTCAACCACAAGTTGTTATCTGTGTCGAAAGCTAAACCTGTAACAAGATTAGCCCCCGTATTAAGCCCTATTTGGAGCGAAGAGTTTGCTTCATTGAACACCTCAAAGGCAGCGCCGTCAAAAGTGACTAACCCACCTGAAAAAGTAGCGATACACATTTTTTTGGTTTGTGGGTGCTGTGCGAGATATAGCCAATCTAAGTGTGCTCGTTTTTCAAAAAGTTGAGGGTCATCATAGCGGTTATAATCATCCCAAATACCTTCTTTTAATACAAATAACCCGTCTGCGCGATATACACTTGTTCCTTGTGCAGACATGCCTCCGGCAGCTACCCACACCTCGTCGTCAATAACTTTTATATCGCTTGAGTTATGTGTTTTCGGAGAGTTAAATTCTGCGCGATAGCACTCCGAAAGTTCTGGTGAACCATAACGGAAAGCAGCGTATTGGTCAGCAAACCAAAGGACATCGTTTTCGAGCGATTCGATAGCATAAAGTGTTTGATTAACACAGTAATTTGTCGGAAGGCGAAAAGTGTTATCCGTATTGAATATCAACATTTTATCATCAATAGCAGGTTGTGTATTATCTAATCCAAGTAATAAATGGCTGCCTTCGGCAGTAAGGTATTTTATCGTAAAACTTGGTTCGTGGTGGACACTAATTGCCCCCGCATCAGTGATTTGATAAAGCGTATCATTTACATCTGCGTAGATGGTATTATTGAAGTGCGTAATAGCTTTCGATGAATAGTTTTGGGGCAGGTTTTCTGTCAGGCGTTGCCAATTATTAAAGTCCTGTAAGTTAGTGTTTTGGGAAGCACTATATATGCCATTGTCGGTGGCAATGTATAAGTGATTGTTCAGTGCTGTAATGCCATTTACGTTTAGACCGGTAAATACGGTGAAGCCAAATTCATTGCGCTCAAAGTTGTATTGTATGATGCCGAAGCTGCACGCCAAGTAGCCATATATTGCACTTTCGATATAGATGTCGCGCACGCGCTTGTCGCCAGTCAAATTATTATTCACCAACAGGTTGTTAAAGTTGATAACCGTACCGTCTTTTTTCAGAATGTCAATATTACCGTTGGCGTAAGTTATTAGGAGTTGGTCGTTAAAACGATTGTATTTGATAACGCCCGTACCAGCATCGCTCAGCCCTTCAGTTTTAGCAATGTATTCTATTTCATATACGTCTTTGTGGAATTTGAGTAGAGAGATTTCGGTAGTGAAATATACCGCATCATCGCTCTGCGTAACGTAAGTACCAAAATGGTAAGGTAGATAAGAACGCCACTGTCCTCGCTTGAGGTCATCTTGAGCAGAAATACTCGCCACACAGCAGATATGTGCAATCAGAGATAGAAAAATTAAGCGCATAGGCAGTTAGGAAATTGGATAATATTAGCCGTTGTTGAGGGTTTGGCTACCACAAAGGTATAACCAGTTTCGGATGAAATTATTGTTTAGGTATCATTTTTTAGGATTTTGTATCCGCGAAGCACTTCATCAAAATAATTATCTTTGCAATTCATACGTATATCAGTTCATCAAAAAAATATATCAACTATGATTATTCTCACCGGGGCAGCAGGATTTATCGGCAGTTGTATGCTCGCTCGCCTATTGGCAGATGGCTACGGGCAAGTTGTAATTGTGGATGAATTTAGCAGACCCGATAAAAATAAAAATTTTGAAGGCAAACCTTTTTTGCTACAAATGCATCGCAACAATTTATTCGACTGGTTGACGATTACGCATCGCAACATAGAAGCCATCATTCATTTAGGTGCACGCACTGACACTACCGAAACCAATAAGGCTATTTTTGACGAATTGAACTTGCATTACTCTCAAGCGATTTGGCAATACTGCACCCGCCAGCAGATTCCGCTTATCTATGCTTCGAGTGCCGCTACTTACGGCTTAGGCGAACACGGCTACTCCGATGACCACGCGCTTGTCGAGAAACTGCAACCGTTAAATCCTTACGGCGAATCCAAAAATGATTTTGACAAATGGGTACTTCAACAAGCGGAGCAGCCGCCGTTTTGGGTGGGGTTGAAATTTTTTAATGTGTACGGTCCGAACGAGTATCACAAAGGCAGAATGGCATCGGTTATTTTTCATGCCTTTCGGCAGATACAAGCAACCGGTAGTATGAAACTGTTTCGCTCGCATAATGCTAATTACAGCGATGGCGGACAAATGCGCGACTTTGTGTATGTGAAGGATGTCGTCAATGTAATTGCTTATTTGTTAGCCAAGCAACCTGCAGGCGGGTTGTATAATTTAGGAACGGGCAAGGCACGCACTTTTTTAGATTTGGCAACACAAACATTTGCAGCACTACACTTCAAGCCCGAAATTTCTTTTATAGACACCCCAGCAGACATCCGCGACACCTACCAATATTTTACAGAAGCAAAAATGGATAAACTGCTCGCTACAGGTTATACCACGCCATTCCATTCGTTAGAAGAAGGCATACACGATTATGTTGCTAATTACCTATTAGATAAACAATATATATAAAACAATTTTGCATATAACACCTATACATGGCTGAGTTTATACCTTAGTAAAATGGAACTAAATAAATTGGACAACCCTGTTTGGTTTACATTAACGGACATTCACAGCGATTTTTGCTTAACGTTTGATACTATAAAGTTTTATCACCCCGATTAGTGTCCGTTTAGTTGATTTACACAACCCTTTCACATTAAAGTAGGTATTAACCACTACGCGGCTAACTAACAACTTTTCTGATGCTGGCAGTATCCCATTTCTACACATTAGCTGATATAAACTTGTCGGCTATTCCCTAAATAAAAAACGCTGCTTTTGCACTCGCCGCCACATCAGCTTTTGGCATTTAAAAACAGTTGGCACACTTTAGCTACTCTATACACCTTTTTGTTGTACACTGCGAATAACGTTTTCTAAAACGCTTAAGCCTTCGTGCAGTTGCTCGTCTGTAATGACCAATGGCGGCAGTAAACGAATACAGTTACCGTATAAACCGCCACGTATCAAAATTAAACCTTGCGACGTTGCCACTTTAATAACTGCCAAAGCAAATTCTGGATAAGGCTCTTTTGTTGTTTTATTTTTTACAAACTCTATGGCTTGCATAGCACCCTTTCCGCGCACATCGCCAATAATTGCATATATTGCTTTCCAACGTTGGAGCATAGTTGCCATTATGTTGCCGATATGATTGGCGCGCTCCATAAATGTGGGTGTCGTTACCATTTTCAACACTTCTATCGCTGCCACACAGGATAGTGGGTTTCCGCTATACGTACCACCCATTCCTCCCAGATGCGGTGCATCCATCACTTCCGCTTTTCCGGTAATTGCGGCTATCGGCATTCCGGCAGCTAAGGATTTTGCAATCGTCATCATGTCGGGAATTACACCAGTGTATTCGCAGGCAAATAATTTGCCGGTGCGCCCTATACCACTTTGTATCTCATCAAATATCAAAACAATATTATGCTTATCGCAGATGCTCCTGAGTTTTTGCAAAAAAGGAGTCGGTATCGGCACAAAGCCACCTTCGCCCTGTATGGGTTCTATCAAAAAAGCAGCGATGGCGGAAGGATCAACTTGTGAGATGAGGGCATCGTCCAAACGGTTAATACAATACGCCAAATACTGCGCCTCAGTCATTCCTTCCGGTGTGCGATACATATTCGGTATCGGGAAGCGGTAAATATCTTGCGACATAGAACCGTACCCATTTTTATATACGTTGTATTTACTTGTCAGGCTCATCGTCAGCATGGTGCGTCCATGATATGCCCCTTCAAAAACTACTACTGCCGGACGTTGGGTAGCATACCGCGCAATACTGATGGCATTATCCACCGCTTCGGAACCAGAGTTGTAAAAAAAAGATTTTTTAGCAAAATTACCCGGCACTAATTTGTTTAACATTTCGGCGAGTATAATAGGTGGTTCGTAGGTAGCAACCATGATGCAAGCGTGCATTAATTTGTCCAACTGCTGCTTGACTGCTGTGACGACCACATCGGGCAAATGACCCGCATTGAGCACACCGATACCGCCAGCAAAATCGAGTAGTGTGTTACCATCTACATCAGTCACTACGGCATCTTTAGCGGAGGCAATAACCACTTCGGTTGCTTTTGCCGAACCGGCCGGAATAGCTGCTGCACGCCGCGCTAATATCGCCCTGCTTTTTTCGCCCGGAATGGGCGTGATGATATTGATAGTTTTTTTTATGTCTGGCGCAGTAGTTAGTATCATAATTTTTTTTCTAATTTTTTAGACGTGTGATAAGGGTATGATATACAAATTCCTTACCGATTGTTTGCTGTGGAGCAGTATTTGGTGCAGCTGTTAATTTTTTTTAACAGTACACAACAAAAATTTCTGCGAAGATACGCAAAGCATTTTTCTTCTTGCTTTTAAGTAGCGAATTGAGAAATTTCATTCTTGCGTTCTGCATATTTTTGGGTGCCGTTATTTCAATTCGGTACATTAAAAAAAATGAGTTTCCCGTTGTGCTCGGCAATAACCTGTTTTGTCATATTTAGTTGTTATATTTTATTAACAATAAAATGAATATTTTAAATATTTTTTTACTACATTTGCAGAATAATAATTTGCAACCATTATCATATTGATAAAAAATTCAAATTATATTTCAAAAACGCACTCGTTTTTTAAGAATTATTTTACCAACTTGTTACTTTTCTATATAACTACGTTATAAATTAAGAAGTCCTAAACAGATTAAATAGATTAAACAGACGAAACATTCAAATCTTTACATTTTATTAAATCACTAAATCAATTTAGAATTAACCATGTCTATCAACCTTCTTGACATTTTAAAAAACCAAGTTGCAGACCAATTAGTTTCTGGCGCAAGCGGCTTTCTTGGCGAAAGCGAGTCAGGCACACGCTCTGCAGTTAATGCTATCCTACCTACCTTGTTAGGTAGCGTTGCTCAAAAAGCTTCAACTGAATCTGGTGCTGCTAGCCTTCTAGGATTACTAAAAGATGGCGGCCACGATGGCAGTATCTTAAATAACTTATCTGGCCTATTCGGTGGCGGAAGCAATACTGACAGTCTAATGAGTTCCGGTTCCGGAATCTTAAAAGCAGTATTAGGCGATAAGTTAGGCTCAATCGTTGATTGGGTTGCTTCTTTTAGCGGCATCCGTCAGGGTTCAGCATCTTCATTAATGGGTATGGCTGCTCCACTTTTGATGGGCTTATTAGGCAAACAAGTTAAAAATCAAGGATTAAACGCTTCTGGTTTAATGAGCCTTTTAGGTGGTCAATCAGACTTCATCAAAGCTGCCGCTCCAGCAGGAATTTCAAGCCTTCTTGGTTTTAGCGGTTTATCATCCGCTACTGCTGCTGCAAAGCAAGTATCACACACCGTAACAGAAACAACTCGCCAAACAGTTGAAGAAGGCGGAAACTTCTTCGGCAAATTGTTACCTTGGTTAGGGTTGCTTTTATTATTGGGCTTATTGTTCTACTTCCTAAGAGGATGTGGCAAAAAAACTGCTGATGTCGTTACCGATGCGGTAGAAACTACCACTGCTGCGGTAGATACAGCAGCTACTGTCGCAACTGATGCTGCAAGTGCCGTAGGCAAATTCTTCTCAAAGAAACTTTCATCAGGCTTTGAGTTAATAGGTGCTGCGGAAACAGGCGTAGAAAGCCAGTTAGTGACTTTCATCGAGGACAACAGCGATGCAAACAAGCAAGCGATGGCTGACAAGAAAACTTGGTTCAACTTCGACAGACTTTTGTTTGAAACAGGAAGCGCAACGCTTAAACCAGAATCACAAGAGCAGTTGAAGAACGTAGCTGAAATCTTGAAAGCATTCCCTACTGTTGAAATCAAAGTAGGTGGATACACAGACAATGTAGGTAATCCGGCTGCTAACAAAAAGTTATCTGCTGACAGAGCTAGCAACGTAAAAGCTGAGTTAGTGAAGTTAGGCGTTGACGCTAAGCGTATGTCCGCAGAAGGATATGGCGAAGAACATCCTGTAGCATCTAATGACACAGAAGAAGGCAAAGCACAAAACAGACGTATCGCTATCCGCGTAGCGAAAAAGTAATTTGCTTTAAAGTAAAGAATACGACTGAGTGGCTGAATTTAAAAGGTCACTCAGCTTTTTTTGGCGAAAATTCGTCAATTATTAGATTTTCTTGCTTTTTTTCTTTAACTTTGCGGCGATTTTTAAAGTCCCTTTAAAAGCAATATATCATAAAATATTTAATTAATAAATCAAAACAGCGACCTCTATTATGAGCAAATTATCAAAGTTATTTTTGTCAGCACTTGTTATGTGCTGTGTCGTTTTTAGCGCAATTGCTCAAGATGACTATCCGCCTAATGCGGTTCCCGGAAAATGTTATGCAAAATGCTATGTTGCAGATCAGTACGAAACTATTACTGAACAAGTAATGGTGAAAGATGCTTCAAAGCGTATCGAAACTATTCCTGCGGTTTACGAAACTGCTTCTGAACAAGTAATGGTGAAAGACGCTTCTTCTCGTTTAGAAACTGTTCCTGCGGTTTACGAAACTATTACTGAACAAGTAATGGCGAAAGACGCTTCTTCTCGTTTAGAAGTTATCCCTGCGGTTTACGAAACTGTTACTGAACAAGTGATGGTGAAAGATGCTTCAAAGCGTATCGAAACTATCCCTGCAGTTTACGAAACTGTTACTGAACAAGTGATGGTGAAAGATGCTTCAAAGCGTATCGAAACTATCCCTGCAGTTTACGAAACTGTTACTGAACAAATCGCTGAAGAAACTGCCGCTCGTTTGGAAGTTATCCCTGCGGTTTACGAAACTGTTAGCGAGCAAGTAATGGTGAAAGATGCTTCAAAGCGCATCGAAACTATCCCTGCAGTTTACGAAACTGTTACTGAACAAGTAAAAGTTAGTGACGGCAAATCTCGTTTAGAAACTGTTCCTGCGGTTTACGAAACTGTCAGCGAACAAGTAAAAGTTAGCGACGCTACTACAAAATGGACAAAAGGCAAGAAAGACCCTAACTGTCTTTCTGCTAATCCTGATGACTGTATGGTTTGGTGTTTAACGGAAGTACCCGCTCAATATACTACTGTTACTAAGCAGGTATTAAAAACTCCAGCTACTACACGCGAAATACCAGGTACAGCCGAGTACAAAACACTTACTAAGCAAGTAATTAAAGCTCCGGCTTCTACGCGCGAAATCGCTATTCCGGCTGAGTACAAAACTGTTACCAAGCAAGTGTTAAAAGCTCCGGCTTCTACACGCGAAATCGCAGCAGGTGGTGCAGGTACTGGTGCTAACAGTGGCAAAAAAGGTGTAACTTACAAAACAATTACTAAGCAAGTATTGAAAACTCCAGCTACTACACGCGAAGTAACTATTCCAGCTGAGTACAAAACTATTACTAAGCAAGTGTTGAAAACTCCAGCTACCACACGCGAAATCGCTATTCCGGCTGAGTACAAAACTATTACAAGACAAGTTGTTAAAACTCCAGCTACTACACGCGAAATTAGCATTCCAGCTGAGTACAAAACTGTTACTAAGCAAGTATTGAAAACTCCAGCTACTACACGCGAAATTAGCATTCCGGCTGAATACAAAACTGTTACAAGACAAGTTGTTAAAACTCCAGCTACTACACGCGAAATTAGCATTCCGGCTGAATACAGAACAGTTACTAAATCTGTATTGAAGAAAAAAGGTGGCTACAATGAGTGGAAAGAAGTACTTTGCGAAAGCAAACAGACTCCTGAGAAGATTCGTCAAATCCAATTAGCATTGAGAGCTAAAGGTTATGACCCAGGTCCAATTGACAATATCTTAGGCTCGTTAACACGCGCAGCATTAGAAAAATACCAAACTGCAATGAAATTGCCTGTTGGTAAATTAGATACAGAAACACTTAGATCATTAGGTGTAGAATAATTTTGCAAGAAATTTATTCCTTTCAAAGCCCTCGTTACTATTCGTAACGAGGGCTTTTTTTTATTTTGCGTAAAACACAAGCATTTTTGTATTTTTGAGCATACTTTAAACACCAAAGCATTCATGATTTTTCCGATTGGTACAAAAGTGAAACTAAAATTTACAGGCGAAGAGGCAACCATTACACATCATTTGGGCGATGGTATTGTCAATATTCGCTTAACCGGTGATATGGATGAGTTTCCTGTTGCCGAAGCAGATTTAATATTACCACATCAATATAAAGAGGCTGTTCCTGATAACATGCCAGCTATTAGCGAATCCGTTCCGCGAAAGCGCATTTTTGCCGAAACTGACGAAGTGCAACCATTGGGTATTCACTTAGCATTTGTTCCTAAATATAAATCGGATGATACGATACAAGAGTACGCTGTTTATTTTGTGAATTGTCTGCCGTATTCGATTATCGTTGCTTGCAATTTATTTTTGCTGCAAGATGAAGTAGAATCTTTTACCGATAAAGTGGATGAATTATGTGCCGTCGAGATGGGTACGTTGTTATTTGATGAATTAAATGACCACCCCGAATATACTACCTCCGCCCAGCGCATCAGTACCGAAGGCTTGCGCGACCACTTCCAAAAAACTGTTAAATTAAAGCCTAAAAATTTCTTCTCTGCCCTATCATACGCGCCTATTATTGAAGAACAAGCAGTATTGATTACCCTTTTTGAGCACTTGGACCAAACCAAACAAGCCGTTGCAGAAGACCTCAAACACTACGTTGCCACGCAAGTGAAACAACGCAAGAAACAAGCAACAAAAACCAGTTCGGTTACATTCCAACAAGTGCCCGATACGCTTGATGTAGCACAGTTTTCTCGAGAAATTGACCTGCACATCGAAAACCTCACGAGCAATTTTACCTCTCTGACTAATGCAGAAATTATTGCGCTTCAACTACAACACTTTGAACGGTATATGGCGAAAGCCATTCAACTTAGCGTGGATAGGGTATTTATTATTCATGGCTTAGGAAAGGGCAGGCTTCGCAACGAAATTGCGCGTTCGCTATCCCACAATACTTATGTGCGAGAGTTTAAAAATGAGTTCCATCCAAAATATGGGTGGGGCGCTACGGAAGTACTGTTTTAATCGTGCTTACACTAATCATCGTACTGACTTGGCTTTCGCCGAAGGCTTTTTACTATCGAGCGCACCGCCTTTTGTTGCTTGGTGGCAACCCTAACGGCTGCGGGCGGTTTTGTCTTTTTGCGGGGAAGCACAACCGTTAGTCCTTGTTCAATTATCTTTTGTAATTTTTGCAGCGCATCCTGTTTATTATCTAACTGGCTTCGTGTAGCTTGCGACATCACGCGAATGTATCCGCGAGCATCTAATCGCATTATCCATTTCTGTAATAATATATTCTTCTGCTGTTCAGATAAGAGCAGGCTTTGCGAAGGACTCCACAACACAATCACCTTCGTTTCCACCTTGTTGATATGCTGCCCGCCACTACCGCCGGAACGTGCCGTCTGTATAGTACATTCGGCAGCCAAGCGTTGCCAATCTATATTGCTGTTATCCGCCATTGTTGATACAAAATTTTCTAAAATAAAAGTAGAGAAAGCCCTGACAACCTTCTCTACTTTTATCAAAATTTTTATAAAACTATTTAAAAACGATAGCCCAACGTTAGTTGAAAGGTGCTGTTACGAAGCTGATTGTCAGCAACTTGTGGCGTGGCGTCCACAACTGTATAGGGCACGAATACTTCATCGAAATGCTCTACAACATAAGCAAAATCAATGAAAAAACTCTTCTCACGAATACCTGCGCCGAAGCTGTACATCCTCCGGAAATCACTATTATTGACAAAAGGGCTACCTAAAAGCGAAAGTCCGGCACGCAGACGTAATACATCGTATGCAAATTCTCCACCAAAGCGATAGTTGAAATTCCCTTTTAACTTATCGCTAATCTGATTATTCAATTCATCTTCGTATGCTTTATCATCAGCACTTGAACCGGTGCGCGACAGGTTAAAGTTGGCAGCAGCATAATCAACATATTCCACATCAGCAGAAATGAAACCGTGTTTGCCAACGATAACACCCAAACCGCTATTTACCCGAAAAGGTGTTGTCAATCCGTATTTAAAACTTCCTAAATTGAGGGTATCAGTACTTATTTGTCCGTTCGTACCTATTGTAAAATCGTACCCAACATTGGTGGAGTAATCATCTTGCATATCAAAAAATGCAGTAGGGGTGTGTATGCCTATCCCTACACGAAACATCTGGTTGATGCGGTAGATAGCTCCGAGTTTTAAGTTTATCCCGGCACCTTTTGTTTTCACATATTCATCAAAACGCAACGCATCGAAGATAGCAATAGAATCATGCTCATCCCTTTCTTCATAATTGCGCGTTTCTTCGTAGTTAATAATCGGGATACCTAAGGTTGCTCCAATCATCAATTTCTCATCGTAATTACTGGCAATAGCTATGGCGACTTCGTTCAATGAGCCTTTCGCCGAAACAACTTGGGAATGATAAAATTTTTGACTCTCTGCACCCGAAAAGTCGTTTTTGTAATTTGTGCTTCCGACATTTTCAGGATATATCGCACCAACAAAGTAGGCAGGATATGCCTCAAAAGCATCTAACTCATCAATGGTTTTGGTGTTAGCAAGTGCTACAAAACGATCTGCAATAGAGCGTGAAGTATTACCATGATACCTGAACTTTTTTTGAAAGGTTGCTAATCGGTTAAACCCGATGGCAAAATTGAATGTAGTCCATCGCGGATTGCGTGGCTGTGCGTGCAATACTATGCCCACGTTTGCAAAGTTAAAATATGATTTGCGAGCATCTACATCCGCGTTGCCAGCTCCTAACAAAAGTGAGTTAGTATTATTGATTGCTAATAAAGGCGTTACCGATAATTCAGAACTGCGGAACGCTGCCAATCCAGCTGGATTGGTGCTGATGGTTGCAAAATCTGCGCCGAGCGCAGTCATACTGCCACCGAGTGCCGAAACTCGCGCCGTTCCGCTTGCGCTAAGAAATGAGTACCGAACAGCATCATCGAGGTTCTGGCTGTTGGCTACTGTACCGAATAACAAAAGTACGGCTAAAATTGCTGAAACTTTCTGCATTTTATTGGTTTTTATTTTTTGTAAAATTGACGTTACTTGGCATTTGTTTTCTTCAATAAGAAATCGAAGCAAAACCTTTAACTAACTTCATTTCGAAGCCAAGGTACAAAAAAATGGCTACTTCAAAAAAGCATATCTTTTTAATGCTCTTTGAAACAGCCATTTTTACTATTCGGTTGCTATCAACCGATTTGTGGTATGCTATGCGTTGTTAGTTTCTTCCGCGTCGAGAGCTATTGCCGCCACCACGACTTGGGCTTGGGCTGCTGTCGTTATCGCTACTGCGAAATCTCGGGCTGCCATCGTTATCACCTCTATTATTATTACTACGTGATTCGCGCTGCGGTCTGCTGCTTTCGTGAGATGGCTTGCTACCACCGTTGCCGCCGCTATTAGATGAATCAAAAAATCTACGCTGCTTGGGTTGCTTATCTATACGCTGGTTAGGTTGCTTATCTACCTGTGTTGGTCTTGTCGGGCGCGTTGGTGAAGTGGTTTCACTTCTATCAACTCCCCCTCTATCGCCTTTTGATATTTGGTTTTCGCGTGTTGGGCGTTTAGTATCTGCAGGCTTAACTTCAGGGCGCGTTGGTGAATCCGGTTTAGCTACCGAACGGCGAGGCGATGAGCTGCCGCCCGTTACACCTCCGCTTGTATGGCGCGAGCCATAATTTACTGTCGGGTAGTTGTGGCTGCCGCCATAGTAATTATTATTATAGTAACCATTACCATAATAGTTGCCCCAACCATTACCATAATAATTATTTATGATTACGTTGTTGCCACCGTAACCCCAGCCACCGCCGTAGTAGTTGCCCCAACCGTTTCCGCAATACCAGTTGCGATTCCAGTTCCAATATGGGTCGTAGCCCATACCGCCCCAAGCCCATGGGTTGTTCCAAGAGTTGTACGGGTTATATCCCCAGTTATTCCAGCGATACCAACTGCGGTTAGTCACCCAACCATTATTCCAACCACCCATGCCATAATCATTATATACATATACTGATACGCCCGGTGAGTAGAAAGGGTCGTAGTGGCAAGCATCCATATAGAATGGATCGTAGTAACCGAACCCTGACATTGGGCGATTAAAACGGCGAATACGTGTAGAGTATGAATAATCGCTATCTACAAAATCATCCTCATAAGCAGGAGCAGGAGCAGATTCGTCTTCATAAAACGAATATTCTTCTTCTGCTTGGGAGGCATCGAAGTCGCTGCCACTATCATCATTGGATGAATAGGTACTGCTGGTATAGTAAGTATCATGATCAGTTGAAGGATTGTAATACACATCATCATTTTGTGCAATGGCTAAGTTACTGCCTAAGAGGAAGAACAATAACCAGTTGAAGGAATTTATTAGTTTCATATTTTTAGTTTTATTTGTCATATAAAAATTTGAAGATTGAATACAGGTATAAAGTTATTACTTTTGCATTATACTTTTAGTTAAGATTCATTTAATTTTTAGCGTATAAGTGTTAATTTTCTGCGTATAATCTTTATGTTTTACAAACTTTTATCAAAAAACATTTTAATACAAATATTTTATGAGGTTCATTTATTCCTTTTTGTGTTTGACTGTCATTTTCTTGAATTGTAAAAACGAACAATCTACAAAAATTGCTGCCGGCGCTGGCAATGCCGCTATTGATGGTGTAAGTAAACAGATAGAACAAAGCCCCAACGACCCTACTCTCTATGCAGCGCGCGCGCGCTTATTTTATGATATGGATGCTTTCAACGAAGCTGCTGAAGATATGCAAAAAGCCATTGCGTTAGACTCTAACAACGTGAAGTATTATCATTTCTTGGCAGATGCACAGTTAGACAACGCCCACTCCAAAGAAGCCTTAATGGTAATGACTGATGCTGGTAATCGCTTTAGCACTAATATGCCTACGCTACTTAAACTAAGCGAGTATCAATTAATATTAAAACGCTACGATGATGCCTTTGCCACATTGGATAAAATTTTGAAACAAGACCCACAAAATGCTGAGGCTTATTTTATGTTGGGAACAACCTTTATGGATATAGGCGATACCTCTAAGGCATTTGGAAGTTTTCAAAAATCCGTTGAGCTAGACCCCGACCTGGCCGATGCCTATATCAATTTAGCGCAGATTGCTGAGAAAAGTAACCAACGCGTTGCAGCGCAATATTATGATAATGCCGTCCGTGCCGATTCCAATAATCTGCAAGCAGTTTACTCAAAAGCCCTGTTTCTGCAAAAGCAAGATAAAGAAGAAGAAGCCAAAGCGTTGTATCGAAAAATACTAACAAAAGACAGCCAATTTGCAAATGCGTATTTTAATATGGGCATCATTTTTATCGGTTCAGACTCTATCAAAAAAGCAGAGGACAACTTTAATATCGTCACGCAAATAAATCCTACTAATGCCAAAGCCTACTACTATCGCGGGCTTGCTCGTGAGCGGCAAAAAAAATACGAAGAAGCACGAAGCGACTACGAACAAACGCTCCGTTTAGAGCCTAACTTTACCCGTGCCAAAGCATCGCTAAGCTCTATCGAAAATTTAAAATAACACACCATGTACATTCCGCCCTACTTCACCGCAACCGATACTGCCGAAGCCTTACGCTTCATGCAGCAATACAGTTTTGCTACTGTTATCGGTGTGCAATCACATGGGTTGCCCATTGCTACGCATCTGCCCGTGGTGGCAGAACGGAACGGAGAGCATATCGCCTTATTTACTCATTTTTCACGTGCTAACGAGCAGACAAACAATATTACAGACCAAACGTTGTTGGTTGTATTTCAAACACCGCACGCCTACATCTCTACATCGCATTACGAAAAATTTGAAAGTGTACCTACTTGGAATTACATCGCCGTACACGCCTATGGCAAAGCCGCTATCCTTACGGATGATGCTGCATTTGCAGTATTAGAAAAAACAATCGCCTTTTATGAAGCCACTTATCAACAACAGTGGGATCAACTTTCTGCTATTTATAAAAATAAGATGCTGCGCGGCATTACAGCCGTCAGAATAGATATACACACCTTGCAATTTGCAAAAAAATTAAGCCAGAATAAAACAGATAATGAACGTATCAGCATTATCCAAACCCTTTCGCAACACACAGATTCTTCTGCTCGCGCCGTTGCCGAGTGGATGCAACAACAACCAACATCTTCATCAACCACACCTAACCAATGATTCAGAATTATCGCTATTACATAGCCTTGCTTATAGCCGTTATAATAGTATGGGCGGCTTTTTATTTCTTTACAGATATTGTTAGCTACCTCTTAATAGCATGGGTGCTTTCGCTCATTGGGCAGCCATTTATGCGTTTTTTCAAAGGCATCCATATTGGCAAATTTAAAATTAACGAAAGCATTGCTGCTATCCTAACTTTAATATGTTTTGCCTTTATCGCCACTGGTTTGGTGGCTGCCTTCGTACCGTTGTTAGTACAACAGATTAACGAATTGGCAAAAGTAGATTACGCGGCTTTACAAGTCAGCCTCAGCGAACCTATCAGCAAAATTGATGCTTGGGCACATAAATACGGCATGCTTACGAGCAACCAGAATTTGATTGACGAAGCCACCAATGCCCTCAAAAAATGGTTTGACCCCTCAATGTTTGGCGATGTATTTCGCACTACACTTTCTACGCTGAGCAACTTATTTGTCACCATCGGGTCAGTTACATTTATCACCTTCTTTTTTTTGAAGGACGACAAGATGTTTCTCAACCTGCTGTTGGCACCCGTACCTACACAATACGAGCCGCAAGTGCGTCATGCCGTTTCAGAAATCAGCCGAATGTTAACGAGATACTTCGTAGGGCTGCTCATACAAGCATCTATCTTTTCTACCATCATTGCATTAGGTTTAATTTTTTGGGGCATCCCGAATGCGCTACTCATTGGGTTATTGGGCGGGTTGTTCAACACCATACCATATATAGGTCCAATAATTGGGGCAACCATGGGCTGCCTCATCGCACTCACTTCCAACCTGCAAGTTGATTTTTACAGCGAAATCATTCCTATTCTTTTAAAAGTTATTGTAACCTTTTCGGCAACACAGATGTTAGATAACTTTGTCATCTCTACCTACGTACAATCAAAATCGGTGCAAGCACACCCGTTAGAGATTTTTCTGGTAGTGATAATGGGTGCGAAATTGGGCGGCGTATGGGGAATGGTTTTGGCTATCCCGACTTACACGGTATTGCGCGTTATCGCAAAAATATTTCTGAGTGAGTTTAAATTAGTGCGTACCCTCACACGCGACATGACGGACGAAACAGCACCTCCGACAATAAGTTGATTTTAATAAAATTTTACACAAAGTATTTTGAAAGAACTCGCATATCTCAATCGCTATTTTTGGAAATACAAACACCTGCTCATACAAGGGTTTATCTTTGTAGTCATCTCCAATTATTTTAGGATACTGCAACCGCAGATGATCCGCAAGGCGTTGGATACCGTTGTTGATAATGTACAATCGTATAATGCTGCCAGTGGGCAAGCAAAAATTGATTTGTACAACAGTTTAGCCAGCACACTCATGTACTTTGGCTTAGTGGTATTGGGTGCGGCACTATGCATGGGCGTGTTCATGTATTTCATGCGGCAAACCATTATCGTTATGTCGCGCCTGATAGAGTATGATTTACGTAAAGAAATATTCGAGCAATACCAACGGCTGAGTTTATCGTTTTACAAACGCAACAACACCGGCGATATGATGTCGCGCATCACGGAAGATGTTTCTAAGGTGCGGATGTATTTAGGTCCTACTGTATTATACGGCATCAATATCTTATCATTAGTTGTGCTTGTCATATCTGGTATGTTAAGCGTAAGCGTAAAACTTACATTATACACCCTGCTGCCGTTGCCGTTATTGTCTATTTCCATTTATTATGTAAGTGCCTTAATCAACAAAAAAAGTGAAGCCATACAAAAGCAACTCGCTGTACTAAACAGCGCAGCACAAGAAATCTACTCTGGTATTCGCGTAGTAAAATCGTATGCACAAGAAAAACCTATGGCTACATACTTTGCCCAAGAGTGCGAAACGTACAAACAAAAATCAATGGAGCTGGTGCGTGTAGATGCACTATTTTTCCCTACCATGATTATCCTCATTGGTGCGAGTACCATACTTACAATCTATATCGGTGGGCTTGGCGTAGCCAATGGTGAAATCACACATGGCAACATTGCAGAGTTTGTTATTTATGTTAATATGCTGACGTGGCCCATCACATCAATCGGGTGGACAGCCTCCCTCATTCAGCAAGCGGCTGCTTCACAAAAACGCATTAACGGGTTTTTACATATCACACCCGACATCGTTTCGCCGAAAGGCGCAATAGCAGTGCCAATACAAGGCGAAGTTGCTTTCCGTAATGTAACATTCACCTACCCCGATACGGGCATTACGGCATTGCACAACGTTTCGTTTTCGCTCAAAAAAGGAGAAAAGATGGCGATTATAGGCAGAACGGGCAGTGGCAAAAGTACCGTCGCCGACTTGCTTGTGCGAATGTATGACGTTACCGAAGGAGAGATATTGATTGATAATAAAAACATCAAGGAATACGACCTGCATCACCTGCGGCGCAGCATCGGGTATGTACAGCAAGATGTGTTTTTATTTTCGGATTCGGTGAGTGCTAACGTAGCCTTTGGCAAAGCCGACGCATCCCAACAGCAAATAGAAGAGTTTACCAAGTACGCTGCCGTACACAATGATATTATAGATTTGCCTAATGGCTTCAACACCGTAATTGGGGAGCGCGGCGTGATGCTTTCAGGTGGGCAGAAGCAACGCATCAGCATTGCACGCACGCTTATTAAAAACCCCGAAATTGTTATTTTAGATGACAGCCTTTCGGCAGTGGATACTACTACCGAACAGCGCATATTGGGTTATCTGAATCAGAATTTGGCTGATAAAACTGCCGTCATTATCACCCACCGCATTTATGGCTTGCTCAATTTTGACAAAATCATTGTACTGGATGGCGGGCGCATTGTTGAAGCTGGCAAACACGAAGAATTGATCGCGCAAAAAGGCTACTACTTCGATCTGTTCGAGCAACAACGCGCCGCTGAAGCCGCTATGCTGAATGTGCCAACGGGTTAATAAATCTATTATACTCTCATACTTTTATCCTCGCCACGAAAACCCTACACCACAAACAACAGATTAACGCATAAAGATTACCTTGCAACTATAACAATATTGATCATGACTAAAACGATAACGGCACTTTTCCTTTCTTTGAGCGTTACGCTTGCTGCTCAAACCCAAAGTGATGACGATGCGCTCGCAATACGCAGCATATACGATAAAGCACTCATTGACGGACAATGCTATGCTTGGTTGGAGCATCTTACTACCCATATCGGTGCGAGGCTGGCAGGCTCGCCACAGGCTGCTGCTGCCGTAGAATATGCCTATCAAATGTTAGACAGCATCGGGTTAGATACCGTCTGGTTGCAGCCTTGCTGGGTGCCGCATTGGGTACGCGGCGAGCGTGAAGTGGTGCGCGTTACGCAATCGAAAATGGGTTCATTTGATTTAAACGCGCTTGCTTTGGGCAATACAATAGCAACAGGAGTAAATGGCATTGCTGCCGAAGTAATTGAGGTGCAAGGGTTGGAGGAAGTAGAGCACTTAGGTAATAAAGTTGCTGGAAAAATTGTATTTTATAATCGCCCGTTTGACAATAAACAGATTAATACTTTTTCGGCGTATGGTGGTGCTGCTGACCAACGCTACATGGGTCCGGTGGTGGCGGCAAAGCATGGCGCGGTGGCGGTTATTGTTCGGTCTATGACTGGGCGACAAGATGATTTTCCGCATACTGGCGCAACGAAAGCCGCCGATGATGAAACGAAGATTGTGCCAGCAGTAGCTATCAGCACTAACGATGCAAATTTATTGAGTAACTTGCTCAAGCAGGAGCCTGTTAAAGTTTATATTCGCACAAGTTGCCAAATGTTGTCAAAAAAAACATCGTATAATGTAATTGGTGAAATTCGCGGAAGCGAGCATCCTGAAGAAATTATTTTAGTGGGCGGGCACTTAGATGCTTGGGATGTGGCGCAAGGTGCACATGATGATGGCGCCGGTTGTGTGCAATCTATGGAAGTGTTGTACCTGCTCAAAAAAATGAATTATCGCCCTAAACGCACCCTTCGATGTGTGTTGTTTATGAATGAAGAAAATGGTTTGGCAGGCGGCACAGCATACGCAGCTGCATCGAACGAGCATAAGGAGTATCACCTGTTAGCATTGGAGTCGGATAGTGGTGGCTTTTCGCCACGCGGCTTTTCAACGGAAGGCGACTCGACAATTCATGCTGCTATGTTCAAACGCTTAAATGTACACGCACCCTTGTTAGAGCCTTATGGTTTAACGCTGAAATTCGGGCGCGGTGGCGGCGCAGATATTGGTCCGTTGCGAAGCCAAAAAGGGTTGATAATGAATTTGAATCCTGATTCGCAACGTTACTTCGATTATCACCATTCTGTTAATGATACTTTTGATGCTATCAACGAGCGCGAGCTGCGGCTCGGTGCGGGTGCCATGACTGCTATCGTATATTTGGTGGATAAGTATGGGTTGAGGTAGCAGAGTATGAATATAACACTTCTTCAGTTTTTTTCTGCCACGATGAGTTCGGTGGGGCGCACTACCCAGCTACCTTTGGCATAGCCATCTTTTATTACTGTAACAGCTTCGCCTCTGGGCTGATTATCAGGAGAGGCTACTATCACGTAGTTACCTTCAAATTGGTTGTAGGGTACTTCTAATCGGTGAATACCTAACCGAAAGAGTATTTGTTGGAGGTGTGTTTTGATTGGCTTGTAATATGCCGTAACGTCGGCGTGAAATTGCTCGTTAGTATGCAGCAACTTTAATCGCTCTTCAGTTTCTACTGCATCCAATTGTTCAATGATAGTGAGGTAAATCCTTTGGATTTGATGCTGAAAATCGTCTTCCTGTTGTTCTAATTTTTTTTGGGCATTATCAATAATTGCTTGTTTACTGAGCAATCGTTCGCGAAGTTGGGCAAACTCTTCCATTTTAGTTATTCGTGCAGTTAAGTACCTTTGTTTCCTACACAAATGTAATTATCTAAAGTTAATTATCAAAACATCACCAGTATTCAATGCATGTCGCTCGCGCTTGGTATCAATATTATTGTCTAAGGCAATTTGATAGCCCGCGTTAGGGTCGTTAAAAAATAGTTTGCCAATATCTTGGAGGGTATCGCCTTTGCGTATGACATACTTTGTTTGATGTGCAGTTGGCTTTGTTGCTACCTGCTCCTGCAAGGAAGCAACCCGCGCTTTTAGCGTTTGCAGGGAGTCCGTTTGTTGTACAACGGTTGCCTGGGTGAATTGCAGTTGCTGTTTTAAGTTGTTGTAGGAACTCACTTCGCTCCACATCAAGTATAGCAGTGGCACTCCTAAGAGAAACAGTAGCAGATAAATCCACTTGCGTTGCGCTTTCATCTGTTTTCTGAAGTTGACTTTTTGAAATGCTAAGTCACCTTGCAACGAAACATTTTTTTTAAGTACATCGATATATTGATTTTCGATTGTTTCTAATAGGTTGATTGTTTCCAAATCTGCCATATTCTAAACGAGTAAAAAGGTAAATGGATTAGATGTGTTTATTTTCTAAGTGTAGTGTTTTGGTTTTGCTTGTTGTTGCAATATCATAAGTTAGCCGGTTTATAGAAATATCTACTTTTGAAATATTGTGACATGTCAAAAGTGTGATTTTATTCTGTATCCTTTCGTATCAAATTACTTTTGTTCGTGCTATCAAAGGTATCGGGTACATAAATTTTGATAGTTATTTTTTCAGCGAAAGGCGTATCTTTTTTTGACCCTACCTTACTTATATCTTTGGGCTTGAGGGTGAGTTGTGTGCCCTCATATTTTGAGTCAATTTGGTATCTGCCCATTCTTTCTAAATATTTCATAATATCATTAGAGGCATTTTCCAGCAATATTTTTGTTTCGGTCAAAATTGCATTGCTCACCCAAGGAACAATCTCGTAATCGGTGGTAAGCTCGATGTGTATTTGTTGCACGCTGTCTGCTGGAAAGGATTGGTGTAGTGTTTTTTCAATCTGTGCGTTGAGGAGTGTAGTTGCCAATCCTGCTAATGCTACTATCAGCCACCATTTTTTTTGAAAAGTTTGCATAATTTAAAAAATTCAAAAAGAGTGATATATTTTCGGCAGCATGAAAGCATATCACTCTTCATTTTTATTTTGTATGTGTATTTATAACGCTCAATTAATTATATAAACTCAGTAGTTGTTTGCGAAAATTTGCGGGTACGCCGTCTTTGTGTAACAAGAAAGATATTGTTTTTAATTTAAAATAATTCTTTGTGACGTACAAGTACCCATCTTGGTCGTTTTCTGTACCCCACGAATTTTTTACGATATAATATTCTTTTCCGTTTTGGTCTTTAGCTATACCTACAATGTGCATGCCATGATCGTCATCGGTTGTCCAATTATCATATCCTGCTTGTCTGTCTTCTACCGTTACAGTGCGTTCACTTTGCGGTGCGGCAAACAAGTTTTTCTTTTCGTCTTCATTCATATCGGCTACTTCCTTTTCGGGTACGAAAGCTACTCCGTTTTTCCAAGAGAAATATTTTTCGCTCACATCAGCAGCCCATGATACCGTATATCCGTTTTTTAATGCATAATCTACTATTGTCACCATATCATCCATTCCAACGTTGAACGATAAGCCGTAGTTCCAGTTGTCGGGTACCATAATGAAAACTTTTTCGTACATCGGCTGATGAGTAAATGAGGTAAACTGCACATAGTCTTGCCCTTTGATACCCATATAATCGTCGGCGAATGTGCGCGGTGTATATTTTTTACCTTTATAATCAAACTCCTTCGGGTAGTCGCCCAAGTAGGAAGATAGCACCGCATCGTAGGCTTTTTTCCATGTGGGCGTAAGCTCTTTATTTTTATTTTCGATAACGGCATCCAGCATCGCCTTGAGGATAGCTTCCATTTCACCATGATTATTGATGGCTGTGCCGTAGTTTAGTCCTTTATATACGTCTTGCGGTACCATACCGTATTTTTTTATCATATCTATCACATCGGGTAATGCGCCACCTTGCCCAAAATTTAAGTGTCCGTGCAGGCGCACGTACTTATCGCCCTTATCCATGTACACATTTCTGACAGTAAACATCTCGGAAACGTCCACAGGCTCTTTTCCCATTCGCTTCATTTCAGATTCGATGAATGAACTGGAGCAATAGCTCCAACAGGTGCCGGAGCGTCCTTGATTTTTTACGTCCGTAGTGTAGTTACGAACAACGGGGGTGAATTGGAATCCTTCTTTTGCCTTTTCGCTGGCGTTGTCTTTTATTTTATTGATGAGGTCCACTTGTGCAGTAACACTGAGCGCAAATGTGATAATTACTGCGAATACTGAAAGTATTTTTTTCATGGTAATTGACTAATTTTTAATAATCTGTAAATATATCAGTCAACAAATATAACGATTTTTTGAGGTTTTGATTGGGTTCTGCAAAAAAATAAGCGAAGTATCTGCTATTCAAATACCTCGCTTATAAAATTATTTCTGTTGCGCTAGCGCAACAACCTATTCTGTATATCCTTGTACTAACAGCGATATTTCGTTATGTAATACTTCGATAAATCCTTTTTCGATGCCGAATGTCATTTTTTCACCATTATCTTTTATGATACGAACCTCTCCTTCGGCTAAGGCGGAAACTATGGCGGCGTGATTCTTCAACACCTCAAATTGCCCCGATACGCCAGGCACTTTCACGGATTTTATCGCTCCCGTAAAAATTTCTTTATCCGGTGTGAGTATGATGATATTCATCTTTGTAAAATTTGATATTAAATTATTTCGCTTCCGCTAACATTTTCTTGCCAGCTTCGATAACGTCGTCAATCGTGCCTTTTAGGTTAAATGCAGCTTCCGGATATTGATCTACCTCACCAGCCAAAATCATATTAAAGCCTCTGATAGTTTCTTCGATTGGTACTAACACGCCTGGTATGCCCGTAAATTGTTCCGCCACGAAGAACGGTTGAGACAAGAAGCGTTGTACACGGCGCGCGCGCGATACCACCAATTTATCTTCCTCTGAAAGCTCTTCCATACCCAAGATAGCGATGATGTCCTGTAGCTCATTATAACGTTGTAGGATTCTTTTTACATTCTGTGCACAATCGTAATGCTCCGTACCGATAACGTTAGGGTCGAGGATACGTGAGGTAGAATCCAACGGATCTACTGCCGGATAAATGCCTAATGCAGCAATTTTACGACTCAATACGGTTGTGGCATCTAAGTGAGCAAATGTGGTTGCCGGAGCAGGGTCTGTCAAATCATCGGCAGGTACATACACCGCCTGAACAGAGGTGATTGAACCACGCTTAGTGGAAGTGATACGCTCTTGCATTAAACCCATTTCAGTAGCCAACGTTGGCTGATACCCTACCGCAGAAGGCATACGCCCTAATAGTGCAGATACTTCCGAACCAGCTTGCGTGAAACGGAAGATGTTATCAACGAAGAAGAGGATGTCACGTCCACCATTTGGGTCGCTGAGATCGCCATCGCGATAGTATTCTGCGATTGTCAAACCTGACAAGGCAACACGTGCACGCGCACCTGGCGGTTCGTTCATCTGCCCGAACACTAAAGTTGCTTGCGATTTTTCTAATTCTTGTTTGTCAACTTTGCTTAAGTCCCAACCACCAGCTTCCATGCTATGCTTGAACTCTTCGCCATATTTAATTACATTGGCTTCAATCATCTCACGCAGGAGGTCATTTCCTTCGCGTGTGCGTTCGCCCACACCGGCAAATACAGATATACCTTCGTATGCTTTTGCAATATTATTGATAAGCTCCATGATGATAACCGTTTTCCCAACGCCCGCACCACCGAACAACCCAATTTTACCACCTTTGGAGTATGGTTCAATAAGGTCAATTACTTTGATACCTGTGTAAAGTACCTCACGGTCGGTAGCCAAATCTTCGTAAGCAGGTGGTCTGCGATGAATGGCATAAGCGTTGTTGCCTTTAGGCACATCGCCGATACCGTCAATAGCATCGCCCACTACATTAAATAAGCGACCTTTGATGGCATTACCCGTAGGCATAGATATAGGCTTTCCGGTGTCTTCCACAAGCATACCTCTGCGTAAGCCTTCCGTGGCATCCATCGCTACAGTACGCACACTATCTTCGCCCAAGTGCTGCTGGCACTCCAAAACGACACTTTCGCCGTTTTCTTTTTTTAAAACTAAGGCACTATAGATTTCGGGAAGTGTAGCATCTTCACCGCTAAAACTTACGTCCACAACCGGACCAATAATTTGTTTGATACGACCAATATTTGCCATATAAATAGGATTGTTTTGAAATTCAAAATAAGAAACGTTACCCCATTGGTGATAGCGTTTTTAAAAATCGGTGCAAAGGTAGCTATTTCAAAAAACATAACCAAGTTATTGATGCTATTTATCTGTGTTGTCTTTTCGTTTTTCTAAAAGCCTGTATGTGCTTTGCCAATATTAATCATTGTCAATACACTAATTTGCGATAATGTAACACGGTAAAATATACTTTCAAAAATTATAATACAAGCTATTTAATATAATTTTTAAATAAAACATAAAAAACATTCAATTTTCGATTGCATTTTTAATTTAAAATTTATACATTTGTTTTAAAATGTGACATAATACCATTATCACAATCTTAATTTACTTTTTATTTTTCACCTTTTAAAAATTTTAATTATGAAAAGAGTCTTACTTTCTTTTATTAAAAATACATTTACATCTTACAGCAGGTTTTTAATGGCCTTATCTGTCCTTTGGTTTACAATACTATCCCACGATGCCTCTGCCTGCCATCCTGTAACACTACTCAACGCCTCCGCAGTATTCAATAGTGGTGCTCAAACACTTACGGTGAATGGCAGTCATGACTTTCAGACTTCATGGGGTAGTTATGCTTGCTCTGGAGCCTCTTGTACAAATAATATCAGTTGCGTCGGCTTTTCTATGAGAGTATTTGTATGGTGCGATGCTCTTGCCTCGCCTGCTACCGTTACCGCGGCGGGGCTTTCAGGAACCGTGAATTTAGCTGGTGCCCCTTTTGACGCTTGTAGTTGGGGATCAATTGACGCTGCATCTCCTTGTAACCCCACGAGTAATATCAAGGCATATCCTCAATTAGTGGTTGATTTGTCTACGCTCTGTCCGGGTGTTACATACGAATATGGCGTCATTGAATATTCGTATGAAGGTACCGGCTCGTATGCTGCGACTTGGACAATAACGGGTTCATTTACCATGCCTGGTTCTAAACCCCCCGTAACCGCCAGTAACGGTACATATCATTGTATTACTTCGGGCAGTTGTGGACCTACCAATCCGGATACAGCTCCTGTAAGTACGTTCAGTCCGGGTGGCGGTTGTAGTAGTGACCCTAACGGGCTGGCTCCTGCTTATTCTTATGCAGGCGGACCATCAGCTTGCACAGCCGGTACTTACACAGTTACGATAACCGAGGCATGTAGTGCTTCTTCCACTACTGCAACATTAACCGTCATATCATCTACAACCAACACCGCTAGTACTGTATGCGTCGGTGCCGGAGGTGTTTGGAATGCCACTACTTGCCTATGTGAATTTTCATTACCTATACAACTTTCTAACTTTAGCGGTAAAGCCATAGGTGTCAAGTTTCACAACGTTGTTGATGTAAATCAACTATTTGTGTTTGCAAATTTATAATTTTTATTTTAAAATCATCTGGTTTTTGAATAAATATTTCAGGTTTTAACTCAAACCATTTAGTAACA
>JAGOHC010000209.1 GCA_017996375.1 Saprospiraceae bacterium
TAGTGATGTCGCCCGAAATTTCGCCTAAGTAATGCAGCGCACGCCGAATGTCCATTGCCAAAAAATCGTGGCCGACATTTACCGCTAATCCGTCAAGTACATCTTGTAGGGCGCGGTCCGTATGTTGTAGTGCCTCAAAGTGGCGCGTGTTAGTGACGATGGGGCTTTCGAGCAAGATACCATCGCCGATTATGAGCGATAAAAGTTTTTCTTTCAGGTATTCGATGTTCATATTACTAATGGCAGCGGTGGGTACGATTTGCTTGTCGCCAACGTGTAAAGAGATAAAATTCTCCGGTTTAGCGTAGGGGTTCAAATCCATTTTGTTCGGCACTATAATTATTTTTAATTGCTCGTTGTACAAGCTGTCAATATCAGCAGCCACCTCTGCCGGCGTGAGTTCCAAAACATCAAATACATAGATCAAAATGGCAGATTGTTTCACCTTTTCGTACGTGCGTTGCACGCCGATGGTTTCGATGGTATCTGTTGCTTCGCGGATGCCCGCCGTATCTATTAACCGGAAAGTGATGCCGCCTATGGTAAGCGTTTCTTCGATGGTATCACGGGTGGTGCCGGCTACGTCACTGACGATAGCACGTTCTTCGTTAAGTAGTACATTCAGCAAGGTAGATTTACCCGCATTTGGGCGACCGGCAATAACTGTATTGATACCATTTTTGATAGCATTGCCCAATGTAAACGATTGCGACAACGTGCGGATGTGGTTTTGTATGGCATAGATTAATTGTTGCAACTGCTGCTTGTCGGCAAATACAACATCTTCCTCCGCAAAGTCTAACTCCAATTCAATCATGCTTGCAAAATGTATCAGCTCGGAGCGAAGTTGTTGAATTTTTTTTCCGAACCCGCCACGCATTTGTCGTAAGGCAACATTGTGGGTAGCTTTGTCAGAAGCAGCAATGAGGTCTGCAACAGCTTCTGCTTGGCTCAGGTCCATGCGCCCGTTCAGGAATGCGCGGAGGGTGAACTCACCAGCACGCGCTAAACGCACGCCTTTTCTAATAAATAATTGCAGGAGCTGTTGAATGATATATGGTGACCCATGGCACGAAATTTCTACTGTATCTTCTTTTGTATAAGAATGTGGCGCTTTGAAAAGTGACACCACTACTTCATCAACAACCTGTTGTTGTTCGTCTATAATCTGTCCGTAATGCAACGTGTGTGAAGGTTGCTTGCTTAGTTTCTTACCTAAAAAAACTTGGTCGGTGAGTATAATGGCTTGGCTACCGGATAGCCTGATGACCGCGATGGCACCTGTACCGTTGGGTGTTGCTAATGCAATGATAGTATCGTGATGGTTAAGCATACGCTAAAACAACAAAGGTAACAATCGGCAGGTTTTAGTAGTTATTTTTTTGTAAAAAGAATAAGGACACCGACAGCTATTGCCGATGCCCTGAGGAATGATTTTGTGCGACAGGTCTGTTATGCAAAAGCACTAATTACGCCACCCATGAGTGCTAACGTGAGTATCCAATAGCCGCCATGTAGAAAAATATAGCGCAAACTTTTTCTTTCAAATAACGCCAAGATACCGATAACAGGCTGAGCGAATAGAAAGCCACTCAAAGCCCCATGCAACATGCCGTGTTTGAAGGTGCGAAAATTGTTGCCGTATTTTGCCATAAAATCGCTTACATACAGGCTGAGTGCCGAGTTAGGGTCTTGCATATCGGGGTTGCCTTGCATGATAGAGTAAATATGCGATTGATGGATAACCGTTACCATCATCACTACGGCAATGAAAACACCGAACAGGGCGGTCAGCCCAAAAATGAAGGGCATATTGCCTTGCCGAGCTTGTTCTTCTGTTAAGCCGCTTTCGCGCAACCACGCTGTGCCGAACACCTTAGGGTTGTACCAGATAGCTCCCGTTACTAATGGGATTAATCCGGCTAAGAGAACAATGAACCAATTGATTTCCATGATTGATGTTTTGTTTTAATGAAAATAATGTTTTAAAAGTAGCCTATCTATGCACGTTGTAAACGTTAGGGTATTTTCGTTATCTTGTTTGGTGAGAGCCTTTTTATCAAAAGCACAATCAAATATAACATTTTATTTATAAATTATTATAGCATATTTGCGTTTATGGAACAATGTTTCTATTAAATTTGTATTAACCAAAATCAGTTTTTGAAAATTTATGTATCAACAAAGTAGAATATATATAGCTGTTATATTGAGTTGCTGGGTGGTTGTGGTGGCATCGGCACAACAAGACACATCGAGTATTAATTACGAAAAACGCTACCGCGAGTACATCACCAAAGAGCGCATTGGGGGCATCTATATCCCTAAAGATTTAGGCGATGTTTTTAATCAATTAAACAAATTGGTAGATGAGCCGTCCAAGCAAAAATTCAAAGCGGTAGATGAAGCAACTGCTGCCAACAAACTACATTTCAGCTTGGGCAGATGGATGGTTGTAAATTGGAATCTTTACGAAGGCTCGCGCCTGTCGGTGTATTTAAATAGCTTGGGCATCGCCGACCCCGAAGAGATGGCAGAGTTTATGATTATCACGTATCACCGCTTTTTGCATAAAAAAATTATTGATGCCAAAAAACTATGCGAAGAATATAAAGCCAACAAAGAAAAACGCAAAGAGGAGTTGCTAAAAAAAGGCACCATACTGGAAGAGTACAACCGCAAAAAGCAATAGAATGTTATTACCTTTGCTGCACCATTATCTAACATAAAAATTGAACGTTCACATACATGAGTTTCCTTCTCGAAGTCTTAAAAATTTCATTGCCCGCTTTCATCGTTTTTCTGACGGCATATTTTGTACTCAAATCTTTTTTAGACAAACAATATCAACTGCGTGTATTGGAATTGCGCCAAACACAAAGTGCCACTACACTCCCCCTGCGGCTGCAAGCCTACGAGCGATTATCCGTGTTGTGTGAGCGCTTTGCCGTGCCTAACCTAATTTTGCGCTTACGCGAAACAGGCATGACGGCACATCAGCTAAAAATAGCACTACTAGTAGCCATACAGCATGAGTTTGAATACAACATTTCGCAACAAGTGTATGTAT
>JAGOHC010000210.1 GCA_017996375.1 Saprospiraceae bacterium
CGGGTTTTCAGTGCTTGGCAAAATCGACAAAGAAACAGCGCACCACTATTTGAGGGATCCCGATGTGTATTTCTACTATTCGCTTATCAGCACGCGATTCAACCACAAATACATACACAAACTTACCGAAAAAAGAATTGAAACTTTATTCTCCCAGTTGTGTGACCAATTCATGATTAGAAGAAATTATGCCAAGTCGTTTGAGGGGTTTAAAACCCGAATTCTTGCCAAAATTTCCTCGTTAACTCCTATTCAATTCCTCAACAAATTCGTTTTTAAAAGACCCATCAATAAAATTAAACTAAATTTGTCCTAAATGCACAACGGGTTAACATTTATAAATTTTTAGATGAAAATCCTGAATTTGTTCGAATTAATAAAGGAATGAAAGTTAAATACGAAACAAATAACGAATTAATCGAAAATTTAAAAAAATACACAACAATAAATGCTTAAAACTTATTTTTTCATACCATCTAACAATCCAAAATTTATAGAAAAATCAATAAAAATTGAAACCGATTATATTATTTATGATTTGGAAGATGCTGTACTTGACAATGAAATGATAGTTTGCATTGAAAACCTTTCAAAAATTGCAATTAAAGACAATTATTTTATTCGTTTACGATTTTTTGATGATAATAATCAATTAAATGAAAATTATCTTCAATCGTTGATTAAACTTGGTTTTAAAAACTATTTAATACCAAAATATTCAAATAATTCACAACTCGAAACAATTCAGAAAAGTTTATTTTCAAATAATCATAAAATTGAAGAATTTAAATTTATTTTAATTATTGAACATCCTGCTGGATTAATAAATTTGAACGAAACATTAATACAAAAAACTTTGAAAATTGTTGGTCTCGGACTTGGAAGCCACGATTATTGCAATGTGATGGGAATGAAACACACATTGGAAAATTTGAATTATGCTCGTCAATTAGTTTTAAATTCGGCAAAAGCATTCGAAATTGATGCAATTGATATTGCAAGTATGAATTTAACAAACGAAGAATTATTTGAAACAGAATGTTTAAATGGATTTAACTTAGGATTCGATTCAAAATTTATACTTCATCCAAAACAATTAGAAATAGTTAAACGAATTAAATATTATTCAGATGAAGAGGTTTTAGAAGCGGAAACTATTTATGAAAAAATAGAGGCTATAATGAAACAAGAAGTTTCTGTTGTTAGATACAAAGATAGACTTTACGAAAGACCACATATAAATGGAATATTAAAAATAATTAATTGGAAAAACAAATATGGAAGCAAATAGAATGGGCCATTACTTCGAAGAGTTCGAAGCTGGTCAGGTATATTATCACTGTCAGTCGAAAACTATTTTCGAAAGCGACAATAATATTTTCAGTTTATTAACCATGAATCACCACCCTGTTCATACTAATATCGATTACTGCAGCAAGCAGCAGCATGGTCAGGTTTTGGTGCCGGGGACTCTGGTTTTCTGTCTGGCCGTTCATTTAACTGTAATGGACATAAGCGGACAGGCAATTGCCAATCTTGCCTATGAGAATATCGACCATTTGGCTCCCACATTTATCAACGATACTATTTATAGTAGGACGGTAATACTTGAAACCAAGGAATCGAAATCAAAACCCGACAGAGGTATCATTTACGTTGAAACTATTGGTTACAATCAAAACAATGTTGATGTAATAAAATTCAGAAGAAAAGTACTCATCAAGAAAAAACCCCAATAACATGACTGAAAAAAAGTTTTTAATGCGCAGCCTTATGTTTGTGCCCGGGCACAACGAAAAGCTGCAGGTAAGTGCAGCCAAATCGGATGCCGATGTAATACTCCTCGACCTTGAAGATTCGGTTTTACCCGAATCGAACAAACAACTTGCCCGCGATACAATTGTAAAAAATGTGAGCAATGGGATGTTCAAAGACTACACGGTATTTATACGAATCAATGAGAGGTTGAGCGGCTTTCTGCTAGACGATGTAATGCAAACAACCATTCCGGGAGTGGATGGTTATTTATTCTCAAAAACTTATAATGCACAGGACATAATATTCTTTGATAAACTGCTCGAAGCAATTGAATATAAAAAAGGAATGCCGGTTGGTACATTTAAAATAATCCCCATACTTGAAACATCTTCTTCAATAATAAAAGCCGATGAAATTGCAATGGCATCAAGCCGCAATGTTGCCATAGGTTTTGGCTCCGAGGATTTCGTAAGCGATTTGCAGGGGATCAGAGACTTTGAAAAAGCCATCAGTTTGTTCTCACCGCGTGCATGGGTTGCCATGGTAGCAAGAACCCATAATCTTATTCCAATTGATGCTGCTTACATTAAAATACATGATGAAGAAGGGCTCGAGAAGCATTGCCAAATGGGCAGGACTTTGGGATATTCAGGAATGTGGACCTTGCATCCTAAACAAAATGCAGTTCCTAACAGGCACTTTTCACCCTCGGAAGAGGAAATAAAAGAGGCATACGAAATTTTACGTCTCGATGAAGAAGCACGTAGCATGGGCAAAGGCGTTGCCATCATTAATGGCAGTTTCATCGGTCCGCCTCTTGTTGTTAAAGCGAATCACATAATAGAAAGGGTTAAACTAATTCAATCGAAACAAAAATGAAACTGATAATTATCGGAGGATATGGCAATGGCACAGTAATAGCTCAAATTGCCGAAGAAATCAACAAGGTGGAACACAAATGGGATATTATTGGATTTTTAAATGACTTTGAAGAGGGGTATATTAATGAATATCCAATTTTGGGCAAAGTTGAGTACGATGTGGTTCAAAAATATCTTCAAGATCCTGATGTTTATTTTTTCTATGCATTGATATCGATAAAACTGAACTTTAATTTTTTATTTAAACTTCACGATTTGCATATTCCTCTTGAACGATTTGCCAACCTTATACACCCCACAGCCGTTGTTTCGAAAGCTGCAACAATGGGTCATGGTGTTAGTATTCAGGCCTTTTCGATCGTTGGACCAAACGCCAAAATGGGTAATTTCATTCAGGTTTTTGGTCATGCAACAGTGGGCCATAAC
>JAGOHC010000211.1 GCA_017996375.1 Saprospiraceae bacterium
CCGAAGAACAAATACCAAAATATGCAGGATCACCAGCACTTGCACCCATTTCAACAGGCTTGGGAGAAATTTATCAATATGATGTATATGCCAAAAAAGGGTATGAAGATAAATACTCTTCTACCGAATTACGCACCATTCAAGACTGGATTATTATACCACAATTACAAGGAGTAAAAGGTGTAGCAGAAGTTAGCACTTGGGGTGGCTCATCCAAACAATATGAAATTGCAGTTGACCCAAACAAGTTAAATAGTTTAGGAACTACTACCACCGAAATATTTGATGCAGTAGAAAAAAATAATCAAAACACAGGAGGTGCTTATATCGAAAAAGACAATTTAGCTTATACTATTAGAGGCGTTGGAATGGCAAGTGGTATTCAAGATATTGAAAATATTGTAGTTAAAAATCGAAATGGTGCGCCAGTCTTAATCCGTGATGTGGCTTTAGTTCAAGAAGGCACAGCAATCAAATACGGAGCAGTTACCAAAGATGGCAAAGGCGAAATCGTAGGTGGTTTAGCCCTTATGCTAAAAGGAGCAAATTCAAGTGAAGTAGTAAAAGCTGTTAAAGAACGAATGGTTCAAATAAATAAATCATTACCAGAAGGTGTAGTTGCCGAAGCATTTATAGATAGAAGTAAATTAGTAAATAATGCGATAAGTACAGTTGCAAAAAATCTAATTGAAGGTGCGTTAATCGTCATTTTTGTATTAGTATTATTTTTAGGAAATTTAAGAGCAGGACTTATTGTTGCTTCTGTTATTCCTTTAGCAATGTTGTTTGCAGTTATTATGATGAATGCCTTTGGTGTTAGTGGAAACCTAATGAGTTTAGGTGCAATTGATTTTGGAATTATTGTAGATGGCGCAGTTATTATTGTAGAAGCAACCATGCACCATTTATTTCAACTCAAACGAAAAGAAGCATTAACCCAAACCGAAATGGATAATGAAGTATTTACCTCTGCATCAAAAATAAGAAGCAGTGCCGCCTTTGGTGAAATCATTATCTTAATTGTGTATTTACCTATCCTTGCTTTAGTGGGTGTCGAAGGAAAAATGTTTACACCAATGGCTAAAACAGTTGGCTTTGCAATTCTTGGTGCATTCATACTTTCTTTAACTTATGTACCCATGTTAAGCAGTTTATTTCTTTCTAAAAAAACAACGCATAAAGAAAACATCAGCGATAAAATGATGCGCTTTTTTGAAAAAATATATTTACCTATATTAAACAAAGCACTTAAGTTAAAAGTCATTGTGCTTTCAGCAACCATAGCATTATTTATTGTTGCCTTATTCATCTATAATTCATTAGGAGGTGAGTTTATGCCAAAATTAGACGAAGGCGATTTAGCCATCAATTCTACTATTATGACTGGCTCTTCACTTTCACAAATGATAAAGACAACAACAGCGTATGAAAAAATGATTAAAGAAAAATTTCCAGAAGTCATTAATGTTGTAAGTAAAATCGGTAGTGGAGAAATTCCTACAGACCCAATGCCTATCGAAAGTGCCGATTTGATTATTACCTTAAAAGATAGAAGTGAATGGAAAACCAATGAAACAACAGAAGAATTAGGAGGTAGGATAAAAACAGAACTCATGAAAATACCAGGAGCAAACATAGAAGTTTCGCAACCTATTCAAATGCGATTTAATGAATTAATGACAGGAAGCAGAAGTGATATAGCCATAAAAATATTTGGAGATGATTTGGATATTCTTTCTACAAAAGCAGATGAGTTAATGAATAAAGTAAAATCTATCAATGGTGTTGGAGATTTAAAAGCCGATAAAGTTTCTGGCTTACCACAAATTACAATCAAATACGATTATGCAAAAATTGCCTTATATGGATTAAATATTGTTGACATCAATAAAATTGTGCAGAGTTCTTTTGCAGGCGAAAGTGCAGGAAAAATTTACGAAGGAAGCAAACGTTTTGATATTGTGGTGCGTATGCAAAAAGAATTACGAACCGATATTGACGATGTGAGTAATTTATTTATACCCTTACCCGATGGTAATCAAATTCCGTTATCACAAGTAGCAAAAGTTAGTTATGAATTAGGACCAGTGCAAGTTAGCCGTGAAGATGGCAAACGAAAAATAGTAGTAGGCTTAAATGTTCGTGGTAGAGATGTTAAAAGTGTTGTCGAAGAAATTCAACATCATTTAGATAAATCATTTAAACTACCAGCAGGATATTATATGACCTATGGAGGTACTTTCAAAAATTTGCAAGAAGCCAATGCACGACTATCAATAGCTGTTCCTGTGGCATTAGTATTAATTTTTATACTCTTATTTTTTACATTCAATAGCATCAAACAAGCATCACTCATTTTTGTAGCTATCCCACTATCAGCTATCGGTGGCGTATTTGCATTATGGTTGCGTGATATGCCTTTTAGCATTTCAGCAGGTATTGGTTTTATAGCCTTGTTTGGTGTTGCTGTGTTGAATGGAATTGTTTTAATAGCTTGTTTCAATGCGCTTAAAGCCGAAGGAATTGACGACCCCATGCAACGAATTATGCAAGGAACAAAAACTCGTTTACGACCAGTTTTAATGACAGCATTTGTCGCTTCTCTTGGATTTTTACCCATGGCTCTTTCACATGGTAGTGGTGCAGAAGTTCAAAAGCCTTTAGCAACAGTTGTTATAGGTGGTTTAATTTCAGCAACATTTTTAACGCTAATTGTTTTACCTATTTTGTATTTACTTCTTGAAAATGGAATTAAGCGAAATAAAAAAGTAGCGGTTCAAAAAGTATCAGCAGTCATTTTATTTCTATTCATATTTAACTTTGCAAATGCTCAACAAAATATTTCGTTAAATGATGCTATTGCAATAGCAAAAATAAATAATAAAGAATTGCAAATTGCAGATGTTGAAATTGAAAAACAAAACATATTAAAAGTAGCATCGTTTGAAACCGACCCTGCTCAAATTCAATATCAAGGTGGTCAATTTAATACTAAGGCGTATGACCATAATATTTCTATTCAACAATATTTTCCATTAGGCAAACTCACCAAAGCAAACAA
>JAGOHC010000003.1 GCA_017996375.1 Saprospiraceae bacterium
GCGTAACCCTTTAGACAATACGCTGCGCTTCTCTTTGTTGTTCGATTTTGCAGCGTTTGATGAAGAAGAAGTGCCTACGGAAGAATAGTTTTTTCGAAATTAAATAACCTAATTTTAAAAAAACCGACTTAGTCAACTAAGTCGGTTTTTTTATACCATAGCGTACTCGCCGAGGCACTCTTTACACAAGCATTTTTTATACTGTGTTTTTAGCATCTCTAACGTTTTGGGTGTGACTAATGACTCCATACACCAACACGCTTGGTCGCTGTAGCAAACAAATGTCCGTCCGCAACGTCCACAAGTGGTCGTGTAGCTTTCATTGAGTTGTATCATCGAAGCAGCTACTATTCCGCCGAGCGGCGGGTTGAGTTTTCGGATGGTGACGCTAATTTTCGCCAGCCCGCCAAATTGATGTTTTATTTGACTAACAATGGCGGTACCGAGTGTTTCGAGCAGGCGATATTTTTTTCGCATCTCAAACGCACAAATAGTGTATATCGTTTCGTAGTTGATGGTATGTTCGAGGGTATCCGTCATGGCGGCACGCCCGAAGTTAGTATCCAACACAACATCAACGGTGTAGTAGTTACCAACTTTCTGCTCCTCATCGTAGTACCCGTGATGAGCAAAAAATTTCATTCCTTCCAATGCAATTATCCCCACAAAAATTATTTTTTGTATTCAGCGTTCAAGCCAGCAAGAACTTCTTGTGTTACATCTAAGGCTTTGTTGCCATATAACACACTTCCTGCCAAGCCACCTTCGGTGAGTACATAATCGTACCCTTTTTCGGCACAATATTTTTGTAAATATACATCCACGCGCTTCTTTAATTTCTTTTGCAACTCGGCTTCTTTATCTGCCAGTTTTCCGGCTGCCGATTGGCGATGCGAAAGAATAGTTTGTTCCTCTTGCATTAGTAATTCTTCCTGAGCTTTGAGTTCGTCCTCCAATTTTTTAAGCTCGTTTTGCGTGAGCGAAGGTGCTTTTTGTTGGCTTTCGGCAATGCGTTTTTGGAAATCCATCACCTTATTTTGATAAGTTTTGCCACGCGACTCCAAACCGGATTCTGCTTTTTTGGCTTCTGCCTCTAACTGCTTTTTTAAGTCTTTGTAGTATGCATATTTTTCTAAAAGTGTGTCCGTATTGATATAAACCACTTTACCGGTTACGGGCGTTGCTGTTTTTTCGGTGACGGGTATATTATCTTCTGCATCAGCAACAACGGCAGTTGTAGAGTCGGTTGCGGTGGTTGGTGTTGTGGTAGAGGTAGTAGCAGTTTTTGGTTTGTCTTTACAAGCAATAATCAATAAAGAAAATAATACAATAGGTAATACGATTTTTAAATATTTCATAATAAATAATTTTTTAGAAAGTAGTGGTAAAAAGTGATTTGTAAAAAGTTGATTTTATTTTTTTGTATAGATAACGGTTGCTTCGGTAAGTGTGTTTACTTGCTTGACGCAATCGTTGAGAATCTTGCCCGGTGCCTCGCATATTTTATTGCCGGCACAATCGTACAACACATTATTCATGCCCTTGAAGTAATACGCCCAGCCATCATCCATATAGCGATAACGCACCACTTCAAACACGTTGCCTTTATCAACAATAGCTTTCATCCAATCGGTATGCGTGTCGGCAACTTTTATACAATCGCGGTGAGGTTTTCCTGTTTTTGGCAACTCCATGATACACGTTATTTTCACATTTTTACCGACAGAACACGATTTTTCGGAAAGTAGTTGGTAGCCGAATTTGATGCGTTGCCCATTGCGGAAAGTAAATTGCACGCCATCCGCCATTTGCGAAGGAATGAGCGTCTTAGAATCGTTAGTGAAAATGGAATATTCGCAACCAGAAATTGTACCCACGTTCACGATGCCCTCGTCCGTACAGCCTGCCAAAGGATTTTCTTTGTTGCTCGGAGTGGTGGTGGTTTGACCGATGCTGGTGTTTGCGTTATGTGTAGCTTTTTTTGAGGCGCAGCCAAACGCAAATAGCATGAGTGTCATCAGGGTTAGTATGGTTAAAAATCTTTTTATCATAAGATAATCAATGTACTAAATTTTATTATAACGAATTATTTTGTTAGATATGATGTTTGTTTATACGGTTTCTTCTTTCATGCGCTCGGCAGTATCGGCTACGCGCAAGGCTTCGATAATTTCTTCCAAATTGCCTTCCATGATTTGGTCTAAATTATATAACGTTAGGTTAATACGATGATCGGTGAGGCGGTTTTGCGGAAAGTTGTACGTCCGTACTTTTTCGGAACGGTCGCCCGAACCTACCAATGACCGCCGCTTTGCGGATTGCTCCGATTGATGTTGCAATACTTGGGCATCCTGCAAACGTTGATATAGGCGTTGCATGGCAATCTCTCGATTTTGTATTTGTGAACGCCCCTCTTGGCACTCTGACACTACGCCACTCGGAATGTGTGTAATACGCACAGCGGACTCCGTTCTATTAACGTGCTGCCCACCTGCCCCACTTGAGCGAAAAACATCTACACGCAAATCGGCCGGATTAATGTTGATTTCTTCCATCTCAAATTTCGGCATGACGGCTACCGTTGCGGCGGAGGTATGTACGCGTCCTTTGGCTTCGGTTTCGGGTACGCGCTGTACGCGATGCCCGCCTGACTCAAACTTGAGCTTGCCATATACGTCTGTGCCACTAATTTCGAGTACCAATTTGTTATAGCCGCCTACTGTGCCTTCATTTACGAATAGTACGTCCACCTTCCAACCTTGTGTGTCGAAGTAGCGCGAGTACATCCGGTAGAGGTCGCCTGCAAAAAGGCTGGCTTCGTCACCGCCGGTGCCGGAACGCACTTCAAAAATTACGTCTTTCTCATCATCGGGGTCTTTAGGTGTGAGCAATACTTTTATCTCGTCTTCTAATGTGTCGCGTTGTGGTAGTAGTAATTCAAGTTCGGCGGCTGCGAGTGTTTTCATCTCATCATCCGGCTCGCGTTGCATCTCTTCTGCTGTATCTATTGCGCCGAGCAGTAGCTTGTATTTTTGGTATGCAGTTACTAAGGGTTGTAAATCTTTATATTCTTTATTTACTTTTTTGAAACGCCCCATATCAGAAAGCACTTCGGGGTCAGATAGCTGTTCCTCTAATCGTTGGTATTTATCAACGATGCCGTGTAGTTTGTCTATTAACATAATTAAGCCTTAAAAATTCGATGTAAAGGTAAAACCAATTTGTAAGATTGCAGATTATCCTTCCATCTAATTGTTTGTTAATGATTTATTAAAAAGAGTATTCGGTGCTGCCATACAGTATTTTGCCGTTGAATTTCTACCCCGAAAAGTGTATCTTTGCAGCAAAAAGGTTCTTGTATATGCACATTCATTTTGATAGTGATCAGCTGCTTCATCAACACCAACTCCGCAAAACACCTGTCCGCAAGGAGGTGTTGGACGTGTTTTTGTCGCGTAGCGAAGCGGTGTCGCAGCAATACATCGAACAACACTTTGATGCCATTGACCGCGTTACGTTGTATCGTACCCTCAAAACATTTGAGCAAAAAGGCATCATACATCGCGCCATAGACGGCAGTGAAACAATCAAGTATGCACTTTGTTCGGATGGCTGCCACGAGCACGCTCACTTTGACGAGCACGCACATTTTCATTGTGACGATTGTGGTAAAACTATCTGCTTGGAGCAGATACAAGCACCAAAAGTATTAGTGCCCAATCACATGCGCGTGAATAGTGCCCACCTCATAATAAAAGGATTGTGCGAGCAGTGCAACAACGCATAATGCATCAACTCGGGCTGATAGGATTCCCGCTATCGCACTCGTTTTCTAAAAGCTATTTTTCGAAAAAATTTGCACAACAACACATTGACGATTGGCAATATGATTTGTTCCCGCTACCAAATATTGAGCAAATTGAAATGCTAATTTCTACCACGCCAAACTTGATAGGATTAAATGTGACGCTACCGTACAAACAATCCGTTATACCTTATTTACACCAATTAGAAGAGGTTGCCATTGCCACAGGTGCGGTGAACACCATTTTATTTGAACAAGAAAAACGAATAGGGTATAATACAGATGTGGCAGGTTTTGCTCATTGCTTACAGATACTTTCGGTCGAAAAAGATATTCAAACGGCGTTAGTGTTAGGCAACGGCGGCTCATCCAAAGCGGTACAATATGTACTCGCGCAATATAATATCGCTTTTATGGTAGTGTCGCGCAGTAGCGCGGCAGCCACTATTATGTATGATGATTTGGATGCAAATATCATAGCAGCGCACCAGTTGATAATTAATACTACACCATTAGGGATGTTGCCTTACGAGCATACTTTCCCGCTTATTCCGTATGAATATTTAACACCCGCACACGTATTGTTTGATTTGGTGTATAACCCTGCCGAAACTGTTTTTTTGCAAAAAGGCAAAGCTGTCGGGTGTGTTACCATGAGCGGGCTGCCTATGCTGTATGCACAAGCGGATGCCGCTTGGGATATTTGGCAAAAAACAATTTAGGGTTGATTTTTTACGGGCTGTTGTTTTGACTATTTACACATGTATTGCCCTGTTTGCTGTAGCTGCTAAGGCTGCTTCGCGGAAGGCTTCGGTATAAGTAGGGTGTGCATGGCTCATGCGGGCAGCATCTTCAGCGGAGGCACGGAACTCCATCAAAGCAACGGCTTCGGCAATTATATCGGCAGCGCGTGCGCCGACCATGTGTACACCTAATATTTCATCCGTTTCTTGGTGTGCCAATATCTTCACGATACCTTCGGTATCCATGCTTGCACGAGCACGCCCCAATGCTTTGTAAGGGAATTTACCCACTTTGTATGATATGCCTGCGTCTTTGAGTTGTTCTTCGGTTTGCCCAACAGCAGCCACTTCGGGCCATGTATAAACCACTCCCGGAATCAGGTTGTAGTTGAGGTGTGGGTGTTGTCCGGTGAGGATTTCGGCAACAAATATGCCTTCTTCTTCGGCTTTGTGTGCCAACATTGCTCCGCGAATGACATCGCCGATGGCGTAGATATTCGGAACGGCGGTTTGTAGTTTTTCATTAACGGGTACTCTGCCTTTTTCGTCGAGGGTGATGCCGATATTCTCTAACCCCAAGTTGTCGGTGTATGGTCGTCTGCCGATAGCGATGAGGCAATAATCAGCATTGAGGGTAAGGTTGTCGGAAGCATTTTTCTGCCGGAAGGCAACGGTTACGTCTTTTTTGTTTGCCGTTACGGTTGTTACGGCGTGGTTGAGATGAAAATTGATACCCATCTTTTTGAGGGAACGCTCCAACTCTTTGGCGCAATCTTTATCCATGCCCGGCAGTATGCGGTCTAAGTATTCAATCACATCTATTTGTGTGCCTAAACGTGCATAGACGGAGCCTAACTCTAAGCCGATAACGCCGCCACCAATAATAACCATGCGCTTGGGTACTTCGCTGATGTTGAGTGCTTCGGTGGAGGTAATGATGCGTTTTTTGTCGTAGTTAAAAGCCTCCGGCGTAACGGGTTTGGAGCCAGTAGCGATAATGGTATGGGTAGATTGTATCTCTTCGCTTGTGCCGTCTGCTTTGGCAATTTTGATGGTGTTGGCGTTTACGAAAGTGCCGTGCCCGCGATAGACGGTGATTTTATTTTTCTTCATTAAGAATTCGACACCCTGACAAGTTTGTGTGACGACATCGTTTTTGCGAGCAATCATTTGTGGCAGATTAACTTTCAAGTTTTTCAACTCAATGCCGTGTTCGCCGAAGTGGTGTTGTGCGATGTAGTAATGCTCTGATGAATCCAGTAATGCTTTGGAGGGAATACATCCTACGTTGAGACAGGTACCGCCGAGCGTATTGTATCGCTCCACGATTGCCGTTTTGAAACCTAATTGCGCACAGCGAATGGCTGCCACATAACCGCCTGGACCGGAACCAATGATTGTTACATCGTACATATATAGAAAAAGTTGTTATTTAATATAATAAAAAAGTTTAGTTGTAAGCGCACAAAGATACAAAATGGATTTAAGGTTTTGGTATTTGAGGGTGGTGCAAGGGCAAGGTTAATTGTATGAGCGTTGCGATGTTTCCATCATCTATATTTTTACACCAAATAAGTAGCCGACTAATGCTGAAAGTCCCATTGCTAAAGTACCCCAGATAGTAATTCTAATAATTGCCTTTTTGATGCTTGACCCACCCGTTTTTGCTGATATGATTCCGAGGAGGATTAAAGAAATTATCGTAAAGCTATATAGCCAATATTCCATTCCGTTAACTTGCGAAAACAAAGTCACCAATAGGGGCAATATTCCACCTAGTGTAAAAGATGCACCGGAAGCGAATGCCGCCTGCAGTGGATTAGCTTGACTTAGCTCATTAATGCCCAATTCATCTCGTATATGTGCTTTAAGCGCATCGGCTTCGGTTAATTCTTTTGCTACTTGTAGTGCCGTTTGTTTTTGTAACCCGCGTTTCTCATAAATTTGAGCTAAAATTTGAAGTTCGGTTTCCGGCATCTCTTGAAGCTCTTTAGCTTCTCTTAGCATATCGGCTTCTTCGATGTCCGTTTGAGAACTTACCGAAACGTATTCGCCAGCAGCCATTGACAGTGCGCCTGCAACAAGCCCAGCAACCGTTGCTAAAACAATCGGTTCTCTCGTTGAACTTGCAGCCGCAACGCCAATTGCAAGACTTGATATAGAAATTATTCCGTCGTTTGCTCCCAAAACGGCAGCCCTCAGCCAATTACTTCTGTGTACATAATGGTTGTCGAGGTAGTTGTCAATTGTTATCATTTTATTCTGCGTTTTTTTGTTCTTTTATATACATTTTTTGTATTTATTTCATATCTTTTTGTCTAAAACAAGTAATTGATTTTCAGTTATTTATTAGACTTTTTTATTAGACTTTTTATGAAAAATGCTCATTTATTTCACTCATTTTGGCGTATAAAATATTTAGTTCCTTTTAAAACTCCTGCACTATCTAATACACCTTTAATACGCATTGCTTTTAGTGTTTTTTGAATTATATTTTTGGAGATTTCTTTCCCAATCCTAACGTGAATATCTCTTATTGGAGTTGGGGCATAAATTTTCACATCCTGATAAATCAATTCTTCCAAACGATGATTTTCGATTCGTTTTAAATTAGTTTTACCTTTAAAGTTAGCTTTCTTTAAAAAGGTGGGATTAATTAAATATTCGGTTGCCTTTGTTTTGCCTTTTGAAATGATCAACTCAATATCTAATAAACTACCCAGCCATCGGCTTACTACGTTTGGTGTGTCGGGCAAATTCAATTCTTTAGAAAATTGTATTACCGAAATGGAGTTGTGTTGTGCAATTAATCCAAGCGAAATTAATTCTTTTGAGTTCAACGTAAATTCTTGGTTGGCTCTATTGATAAGGGAAACTATTTCAGGTTTTGAAATACGTTTATGAATCGTAAATTTTACAAAATCGTCGCCTTGAAAAGGTATCGGAATATGTTTAGCATTGGATAGTAAAACTTGATACATTTTATCAATACCAGTTCCTTCTTTGTCCATCAAATGCAAATCGTAGAACACTTGCGCTAAATAAGGGTTTCGCCTTACGTTTTTGTGAAGTACATTGGCAGCAGTAACACCAATAGGAAAAAGCCCTGGATTAACAACCTCCAAACGGTCGAAAAACAAGTTAATGAAAATATCACCTCTTGTAGTGTATGGTCGGTGTACTAAGGCATTTGCCATCAACTCACGAATTACTTCCTCTTCGTAATTTGGAACAAATTTTCTAAACATACCATCGGTCTGTGAATTGATTTTCATTTATGTTATCAGACATTGAATAAAGCACTATCGGCACTAATCAACTACGCCTTTGTTCTTGCCGGCAACGAATATTTTTGTATAAAGGAACGCATATCATCCACCATTTCGGGCGACCCCATCACTACAGTTGCGCGTTGATGCAGTTCGTGCGGCTCAATGTCCAAAATTCGCTCTAATTGGCAACTTATGGCGCGTCCGCCAGCCTGTTCAACGATAAACGATAAGGGTATACACTCATACAAAAGGCGCAGCTTACCTATTGGGTATTTGCGTGTTTGTGGATATAGAAAAATACCACCTTGAAATAAGGTGCGGTGAATGTCGCTCACCATAGAACCGATATATCGCAAGCCCAAATTGAGATCGGAGCAATAATCAATATAGCGGCGCATATCTACATCAAATTTTAGATAATATCCTTGATTGACTGAATAGAATTTTCCGTTTTTAGGTATCTGAATATCCGTATGTGAGAGGCAAAATTCACCGATGGAGGGGTCGAGCGTAAAGCCGTTAACACCGTTGCCGGTGGAGTAAACGAGAATGGTAGAGGTGCCGTAGCTGACATATCCGGCAGCTACTAACTCTGTCCCTTTTTGCAGGAAGTCGTCCATCGTGCAAGGTTTGGTGGGGTCGCTTTTGCGGCGGTAGATGCTGAAAATTGTGCCTACCGAAACATTCACATCAATATTCGATGAGCCGTCTAAGGGGTCGAACAGTACGACATACTTTGCCGGTTTGCCACCTACGGTAGGTACATGAATGATACCTTCATTTTCTTCGCTGGCGATGCCGCAACATTCGCCACTATTTTTCAAACACTCGATGAGTTTGTCATTGGCGTAGATGTCAAGTTTTTGCACGATGTCGCCGGTGGCATTCTCATCTCCGGCAACGCCTAATATATTTACTAAGCCGGCTTTGTTCACTTCGCGATTGATGATTTTGGCAGCTACGCCGATGTCGCGCAGCAAACCGGTCAATTCACCTGAAGCTCCGACAAAATCTTTCTGCCGTTTGATAATGAACTCATCTAATGTTACTATTCTGTTCATAATTTGCAATAATTTGGTTACGCATATATTTTCCGCAAAATACAAACATTCCGCAAAATTTTCAAGTTTCCTGAAAAAGCAAAAGCCCACACAAAATGGCTTTACGGGGCTTTGAAAAGTTATCTGTATTTATATTTTTAATTATCCGAACATATCTTTCATTCTGTCAAAAAAGCCTTTGCCTTCGGCTGAGTTGCGCCGTGCGCGACTGTCGGCTGCTTGTGAATCTTGCGGTTGAAAGTTCGGGTTGTTGCGGAGTTTTTCGAGTAAGGCAGTTTCTTCGGGCGTTAAATTTTTAGGTGTCCACACATTCATCTGAATCAACAAATCGCCTTTGCCGTAGGCTTGCACGGAAGGCAGCCCTTTTTCTCGAAGTCGGAATATTTTACCGGATTGTGTGCCTGCGGGTATTTTTACTTTCACTCGCCCGTCAATGGTAGGCACTTCAACGCTTGTGCCTAAGGTAGCATCTACAAAGTTCACGCCCAAATCATAAACGAGGTTCATACCATCGCGTTGGAACTGTGGGTGTTGCTCTTCTTCTATACTGATGAGCAAATCGCCCGGTGCTGCGCCTTTGATGCCGACGTTTCCTTTGCCACTCATTTTGAGTTGCATACCGTCTTCTACGCCTGCCGGTATTTCGATATCAATGGCTTCTTCGCCATATACGCTCCCATCTCCCTTACAGGTGTTGCATTTGGCTGTTACCATTTGCCCTGTGCCATTACAGGTAGTACAGGTTGTGGTGGTCTGCATTTGTCCTAAAAAGGTGTTTTGCATTCGGCGCACAAAACCGGAACCGCGACAAGTTGTACAGGTGCTAACCGAGTTGCGGTCTTTGGCACCGCTTCCGCTACACGTTGTACAAGTGACTTGTTTTTTTACTTTTATCTTTTTGGTCACGCCGTGTGCGATGTCTTCTAAGGTAAGCTTTATTTTAATACGAATATTTGTGCCACGTTGCCCAGTACTGCGGGCGTTGCTGCCACCAAACATATTGCCAAACGGACTGCCATCGCCGAAGATGTCGCCAAAGTGTTGGAAGATATCATCCATATTTACGTTGCCGCCGCCAAAGCCGCTATTGCCATCCACGCCGGCGTGTCCTAAACGGTCATAACGAGCGCGTTTGTCGTTATCGCTTAATATTTCGTAGGCTTCGGCAGCTTCTTTAAATTTATCTTCGGCAGCTTTATCGCCCGGATTGCGGTCGGGGTGATATTGCATGGCTACCTTGCGGTAGGCTTTTTTGATGGTATCGGCATCTGCATTTTTTGCTACGCCGAGTATTTCATAAAAATCTCTTTTTGCCATAGTGGTTGGTTATTTTCCGACGACGACTTTTGCGAAGCGGATAATTTTGTCGTTGAGTGTATAGCCTTGTTCGATAGTATCTACAATTTTACCGGAAAGTTCCTCGCCCGCGGCAATTTCTGTAATTGCCTCTTGGTACTCGGCATCAAAAGGGGTTCCGGTTGCGGTATTAATAGGGCGCAGCCCCAAGTTTCGCAGTGAGGTATGTAATTTATGGTATACCAACTGTATGCCTTCTGAAAAAGTGCCTTCACTTTTTTGTGCTCTCTCGAAATCGTCCAGAACGGGTAAAAGGGCTGTCATAGTGTCTTTAGAGGCGGTTGCAATTATGTCAGCTTTTTCTTTGATTACGCGCTTGCGGAAATTATCAAATTCTGCCATGAGGCGCACGTATTTATCTTTCAGAACATCAATTTGCTCTTGCAACGCAGCCGTTTCTTCATTTTCGGTGATGATGTCTTCGAGTAATTGCTCGGTTGCCATATTTTGCTCATGGGTTGCTGTTGTTATTTCTTCTTGCGCGTCGTTGTGTATATCTTTTTTTTCGTTTTCCATATTACCGAATATTTTTTTTATATTTTTCCACATAACTTATTTACACGAATAAGTAAAATAGCAAGTGTTTTAGCCTCTTGCCAGATGTATTGTATCAATTTGTTTGCCAGTAAGAAAAAAGCGTCATTTTGTCAGGATGTATGTATTTTTGCACTATGAAGAACATATTAATTATTCAAACAGCATTTATTGGTGACGTAATTTTGGCAACGCCAATCGTGGAGCAACTACGGCGACATTTTCCGATGTTGCAAATTGACTTTTTGCTACGCAAAGGCAACGAGTCGCTATTAGCCAATTACCCCTACATCCGTAAGGTAATCATTTGGGATAAACAGCGCAACAAATATCGCAATTTATGGGCAACGTTACGCACCATTCGGCGCGAGCGATATGATGCTGTTATTAATTTACAGCGATTTTTTTCGACTGGTTTATTAACAGCGTTATCCGGAGCAAAGCAAACTATTGGTTTCAATAAAAACCCATTAGCAGTATTGTTTGATAAACGAATAGCTCATATCGTAGATGGTCGGCACGAAGTGCAGCGCAATTTGGCACTAATACATCACTTAACTATGGATGCGACAGTTGACAAACCCCAACTTTATCCGTCGGATTCGGACAGAAAAGCGGTACAATATTTGGGAAAATATGTTTGTATTGCCCCAACGTCTGTTTGGCAAACTAAAATGTTGCCACTCGAAAAATGGCTCTTATTGATTAATGGACTAAGCAATGTAACTGTCTTTTTGCTAGGGGCAAAATCGGATAAAGCATTTTGTGAAAACTTGCAGAAAAAAGTTACAAATGCTAATATTACTATCATTAATAAAACAGGAGAATTAACGTTTTTGCAATCGGCAGCCCTGATGCAAGGTGCGATGATGAATTATGTGAATGATTCCGCGCCCTTACATTTTGCTTCTGCGATGAATGCACCCGTAACGGCATTTTTTTGTTCGACTGTTCCGAAATTTGGCTTCACGCCACTTTCGGATGTATCTATCGTTCGGGAATCATGTCACAATTTAGCTTGTCGTCCATGCGGATTAGCCGGCAAGGCGGCGTGTCCGCATGGGCACTTTTTATGTGGCGATATTAATCAATTTTAAAGAAAACATATGATTTGTACGAATAGCTATTGATTTTTATAAACAAAAGGCTTACTTTTGTCGAAATATCCTCCCGCAATATTTTTCATTAAACTTTTTTGAACACTGTCACGAGTAGTATTAATTTTTATACTCGCAGCGTGGCGTGGATGAAATATGCAATTAGGAGAGGATAAAATAGCAAACCTATTCGAAAAAGTCAACGTTGTTGAAATTTTTCAGTTGGTGGCGCATCGCAACCCACATGCTGTTGCCGTCGCCCACAACGATATACAACTAACCTACCGGCAACTTGATGAAGAATCTAATCAAGTTGCTCAATTCCTGTTACAAAAAGGTGTTCAAAAAGAACAGTTCATCGGCGTTTGTATGGAACGTTCCGCAGCTATGATTATTACCATTATCGGGATTATCAAAGCCGGAGCAGCCTACATTCCCATTGACCCGCAATACCCAGCCGACCGTCGCAACTTCATGCTCGCGGATGCTGATATTAAAATTTTACTGACACAACAGTCACTTTCGCATCTTTTTACATCGGCTACCGTTGCGCTATACTATATTGGAGATGCACAAATTAACCAACAACCGAAAAATGAAGTCGGTATATCCATTTCACCCAATAACCTTATTTACTGCATTTATACTTCAGGATCAACGGGCACACCCAAAGGTGTACTAATAGAGCATCGCAATGTCATCAAGCTCACACAGGGACACTGCAAAATACGCAACACCTGCAAAGAAATATTCTTGTTTTCCTCATCATTTGCTTTTGACGGGTCGGTGGTTGCCATATTCCCCACGCTCCTCAATGGAGGCACGATTGCGATACTTCCTGATGGGTTAGAAAAAGATGTACAACAAATTGTACAGTATATTCATAAATACCAAGTATCGCATATACTTACGTTCCCATCGGCGTATGGTATGCTGTTAGACCGTGCCGATACCGCGTTATTGGCATCGTTACGTGCTGTAAGTGTGGCAGGCGAAGTTTGTCCGGTATCGTTGGTGAAAAAGCATCAGCAACTATTGCCCAATGCACAATTATATAATGAGTACGGACCAACCGAATGTACGGTTTGTGCAACGGTATATGCTGTACCCAAAAACTTCGGCGGAGCAAAAACGCCCATCGGGAAACCATTAGAAAACTATAAAGTCTATATTTTAGACGGACAACTGCAACCAGTACCTGCCGAGTGGGTAGGCGAAATTTATATCGGCGGCAGTGGTGTAGCACGCGGCTACCTGAATCGCCCGCAACTAACAGCCGAGCGGTTTATTCAAAACCCTTTTTCCAAAAATCCAGAGGATAGATTGTACAAAACGGGCGATGTCGGGCAACAATTAGCTGATGGCAATTTTGATTTTATTGGTAGATCCGACTATCAGGTAAAGTTACGTGGCTTCCGCATTGAGTTGGGCGAAATCGAAAACGTCATTACCCTACATGCAGCTATCCGCGATGTAGTGGTTGTTGTAAAAGGTACGGATACTGCTACGCAAAAATTAGTAGCTTATCTAACCACACAACAAAGCACAACACCTTCCGTTAGTGAATTGCAGCATTTTTTGGCGAGCTACCTGCCCGACTATATGCTACCTGCCGTCTATGTTTTTATGGACGAAATGCCGCTTTCGCCGAACGGAAAAATTGACAGAAAAGCATTGCCCGAACCAAGCACTGACCGCCCGTTGTTGGAGCAACTTTATGCACCACCGTCAAATGCAATCGAACTACATATTGTTGATAAGTGGGAGCAGTTATTAGGAATCCATCCCATTGGTATCCACGATAAATTTTTTGAGTTGGGCGGCAATTCTATTCAGGCGGCGCAATTTATCGCAGACTTGTCTGCTGTGTTACAGGACAACGTATTTATCGTTACGATTTTTGAACACCCCACACCTGCCGAGTATGCACAGTTTTTACAAAAAGAATATGTAAAAAGCATTAAAAATATTGCACCTGAAAAAGCAAATATTATAGCGAAGCAATCCTCTCAGAAACCTGCAAAAACGCTTCGACAATTTAAAAAACACATCCCGCTATCTCAACCCTTTTTCGCAAAATTAGCACACAAAAATTCACCTGCGGTGTTCATTTTAGCACCGCCACGCTCCGGCACTACGCTCTTACGCGTGATGCTGGCGGGGCATCCTAACTTGTTTGCTGCTAACGAATTGCAACTCCTACATTTTGACACCTTACAAGAACGCAGCACAGCATATCAAGGTAAGTTCAGCCTTTGGAAAGAAGGATTAGTACGCACTGTAATGGAATTGCAACACACGGATGCCGATGCCGCTAAAGCACTCATCGCAACATGGGAAGCTCGGGGTATGACGGCACAACAATGCTACCGGCAGTTGCAAGAGTGGGTTGGTACGCCGCTATTAGTAGATAAATCGCCTTCGTATAGTATGGATATCGAAACCCTCCGCCGCGCTGAAGCGTGGTTCGATGGTGCTTACTATATCCATCTTATACGACATCCGTATTCCATGATAAAATCATTTGAAAAAATGCGGATGAGTCAAGCCATGTATCTATACGACAACCCTTACGACGGGCGCGATACGGGCGAGCTAATTTGGGCGCAAAGCCACCAAAATATTCTACAATTTTTAGAAGAAATACCCGCGCAGCGTCAGTTCAAAATGCTGTATGAAGACCTTGTGCAACAGCCACAAGCCGTCATGCAATCACTATGCAATACCTTTGCTTGGGAGTATCATGCAGATTTGGTGCAACCCTATCAAAACATTGATAAAAAAATGACGGATGGCTTATATACCAACTCCAAACCAATGGGCGATGTAAATTTACTAAAGCATAAAAACATTGATGCGTCTTTATCAGATAATTGGAAGGGTGTTCTGACCGATAATTTTTTGAGCGAAGAAACATGGCAAGTTGCCAACGCAATAGGTATTGAAATACCAAGCAAATTACAAAAAAATAAAACTGTTATAACAGATACCTCGTCCAATGATATTGCCATAATTGGTATGAGTGGCAGATTTCCGGGTGCTAATAATATCGAAGAATTTTGGCAAAATTTAGTCGAAGCTGCCGATGTGAGTAAACGACTTACGCCAAGCGATCTGGCTGATGCAGGCATAGATGCCACGTTGCTTCAACAACCTGGATATGTTGCCAAAGCCTTTTACCTCAATGATGCCGATTGCTTCGATGCCGAGTTTTTTGGCTACCTGCCCAATGAGGCTGCTTTGATGGATCCGCAGCATCGCGTGTTCTTAGAAAGTGCCGTTGCCGCCTTAGAAGATGCCGGATACGTATCAGATACATTTGATGGCAAGATAGGTATCATTGGCAGTGTTGCTCGCAACACTTATTTAGTCAATAATGCCATTCCCAATAAAGACATATTTGATAATACAGATGATTTTTTGTTAGGGGTAACACTCGAAAAAGATTTTCCTGCAACGCGCGTTGCCTATAAACTCAATCTCAAAGGGCCTGCACTCAACGTACAAACGGCATGCTCAAGTTCGGGCGTGGGTATTCATTTAGCTTGTCAGCAATTGCAACTGCACGAAGCAGATATTATGTTGGTGGGTGGTGGTCGCATTCAGCCACCATTGGCTACGGGTTATCAATATAAAGATGGTCACGCACTATCACCCGACGGCTATTGTCACACCTTCGATGCCGAAGCCAAAGGCATGGTACGCGGAAATGGCATGGCATTTTTGGTATTAAAAAAATTGGATAAAGCACTTGCCGATGGTGATAACATTCGCGCCATTATTAAAGGAACAGGTATTAGCAACGATGGTAACGATAAAATTGGTTTTACGGCACCGAGCATAAACGGACAAGCGGCTGCCATTGCACAAGCCTATCAAAAATCGGGTGTTCATCCAGATACCATTCAATACATAGAAGCACACGGCACTGGCACACAACTTGGCGACCCTATCGAAATTGCGGGATTAACAAAAGCCTTCAAACAGTTTACCGATAAAAAACAATTTTGTCAAATCGGCTCTGTAAAAACAAACATCGGTCACCTCGATTCTGGTGCGTGTATAGCAGGCATCATCAAAACAGCCTTAGCCCTCAAACACCAACTGTTGCCGGCGAGTATGCACTTCCAAAAATCAAATCCACAAATTGCTTTTGAACACACACCTTTTATAGTACAGGATGTATTGCAAAAATGGCAGCAACAAAATGGCATCCCTCGCCGAGCTGGTGTTAGCTCTTTTGGGTTAGGCGGCACAAACGTACACATCGTTTTGGAAGAAGCACCTATCCGCCCCGATGTTAGCGACAGCAAAACACATTACTTGTTGCCACTTTCGGCAAAAACACTTGATGCCTTGCGCTGCGCTACTGAAAATTTAGCAAACTATCTTACACATATTTCTAATAACTCTGCAAATGTACTGCGTCTTCGCAATGTCGCGTTTACACTCCAAAATGGCAGACAGTCATTTGATAAAAAATTGTTTATCGTAGCGCATAGCGTGGACAATGCGATTGCGCAATTATCAAAGATTGCTTCGCAAAATGACTTACCCTTGCATCCAACAACATTGCAGCAACCTCGTATAGTGTTTGCATTTCCGGGTGGTGGTGCTCAACATACCAATATGGGTAAAGACCTGTATGAGCAAGAATCTGTGTTTCGTGCTGCTGTGACGGACTGCTTGGCGCGATTGCAAAAAAACCATCAGCTGACATTGCAAGATATTTTATATCCGCAGCACAATGAGTCGCTTCCTATCGAAGACCCTTTGCACGCGATTGTTACGTTGTTTGTCGTAGAATATGCAACAGCGAAACTGTGGCAATCGTGGGGTGTCACGCCACACCAACTCATCGGGCATAGTGTTGGTGAATACGTGGCGGCACTATTGGCAGGCGTATTTAGTTTGGATGATGCGTTGGCGATAGTTGTTAAACGTGGCGAACTATTCTTGACGTTGCCACAAGGCAAGATGTTGAGTGTGCCATTATCCGAAGCTGACCTGCAAACATATTTGACAGCCGATTCCAGCATCGCTGTTATCAACAAGCCCAATTTGTGCGTCGTTTCCGGTACAGAAGCAGCTATTGTAGCCTTGCAAAAGCAACTTGCCGACAATAATATTGATAGCGCATTGCTACACATACAAGTTGCTGCACATTCGCATTTGGTAGCACCAATTCTGCCAGCGTTTGAAGCCTTTTTACAAAATATAACCTTCAATGCACCGCAGTTGCCTATCATATCTAACCTTAGCGGCGATTGGGCAACTGATGATATTGCCACTCCGGCTTATTGGTTAAATCATTTGCGGAAAACAGTACGCTTTTCAGACGGGCTTAGTAAAATTTTTGAACAACCAGACAACTTCTTAATATTGGAAGTAGGTCCATCCCAAACATTATCGGCTTTCGCTAAACAACACCCTAACAAACCAGTGGTTACGCAGGTTTTTGCTTCATTGCGCCACCCGAAAGAAGTTATCAATGATATGGCATTTATCCTAAAAACATTAGGGCAGTTATGGCAATCTGGCATCGCCATACACTGGAACGAGTTATATACCTCAGAAAAAGGCTATCGTGTTCCATTGCCCACATATCCATTTGCACGGGTGAGGCATTGGCTTTCGCCAAAACCACATAATACCACGCCAACGCTTGATCCGATAAAAACTAATCATCATGCACCAGTAATTACCAATACTTATACGACTAATACCATGGCAACTAACAAAACAGTACAAGCATTAGAAAAAGTAAAAGATGTATTTCATCAGCTTAGTGGCATGAGCAAAGAGGCAATGCACCCCGACGCTACGTTCTTAGAATTGGGATTCGATTCATTGTTTCTTACCCAGGCAACTGCCAAGATAAATAGTCAATTTGGCACATCTGTTAGCTTCCGACAACTGTTTGAAGAATACCCTACAATGGGCGATTTAGCGACTATTGTAGCACCCCATTTACCTACGGATGTCACCACATCCGAAATTGACAAAGCAGCTATTGTACAAGCAATGCAACCCAATGTTGTGCTACCATTAGTACGGCAACCAATGAATGTTACGCTACCTGAGCCTGTTCTAGTAGCCGTTGGCGAACCTTCCGGTGCATTGGCAGGTGTCATACAGCAGCAATTACTACTGATGCAACAACAATTAGCTGTTTTAAGTGGTAATAATACAGCTACACCAACTGTTCCTATATCACCACCACAGGTATCACCAACACCAGCGTTATCCGCCCAGCAACCAACGCTTTCTCAAAATACAGTTACACTTACTCCACAGGCACATCAAGCACACGGACCTTGGAAACCCTTAGAGAAAAAAACTAAAGGCACACTAACTACCGAACAGCAGCAGCACCTTGCTGCATTTATACAAAAATATGTTGCCAAAACAAAAGGTTCGCAAGAATTAACACAATCACAACGCAGACACTTAGCTGACCCGCGTTCTATTAGTGGGTTTAATAAATTATACAAAGACATCATTTATCAAATTGCCGTTGAGCGTTCTAAAGGTTCAAAAGTGTGGGACGTGGATGGCAACGAATACATTGATTTTCGCTCCTCATTCGGCATTAGTTTGTTTGGACATACGCCCGATTTTGTACAGCAAGCCATCTATGAGCAAACCGCTAAAGGCATAGAGTTAGGGGTATTGCCACCCATGGCAAAAAAAGTAGGCGACCTGCTTTGCGAACTAACAGGTATGGAGCGTGTTACATTGGTAAACACGGGTTCCGAGTCGCTGTCTGCTGCCGTCCGCGCAGCGCGTACTGTCACCAACCGCAGCAAAATAATTGTTTTTGATGGAGACTATCACGGTATTGCCGATGAGTTATTAGCTAAAGGAGTTACCGTTAATGGTGAATTGAAATCATTGCCGACGGCTCCAGGCATCCCCAATAATTTGGTTGAACAAATGGTGGTGCTTAACTACGATGACCCTGATGTACTACAAAAAATAGAACAATTAGCACCGGAGTTAGCCGCAGTTATCATTGAGCCAATACAGCCTGGGTTGCCGAGCCGTCAACCCAAAGCTATCTACCAAGGCATCCGAAAATTAGCCGACCAACACAACTTTGCATTTATTTTTGACGAAATGATTACAGGGTTTCGGATAGCACAACGTGGCGCGCAGGCATGGTACGGTATTGATGCCGATATAGTTGCCTACGGCAAAATCATGTCTGGCGGCTTGCCAATTGCTGCCGTAGCAGGCAAAGCAAAATATTTGGATGTATTTGATGGCGGCTATTGGGAGTTTGGCGATGACTCCGTGCCTCCGTCAGCCGTAACATTTTTTGGCGGAACATTTGTGCGTCATCCACTGTGTTTGGCGACTGCCTACGCAGCACTATCCGAAATAAAACGCAGAGGGAAAGCCTTATACGATGAACTCAATGAAAAATCGGAACAATTTGCCGAAAGGCTGATTCGACTCGTCGAAACTACCCGTGCACCCTTGCAAGTATCGGCAGCATCATCTATCATTTCAGTGCGCGTGTTGGATACACATCCGTTAGCAAATTTAGTTTTTCATTGTTTGCGCTTGAGAGGAGTTCATTGGACGGACAAAGCCGGACTTATTACCACTGAACACTCGCAAGAAGATTTAGACAAAACATATAATGCTTTCGCGGAAGCGATCAACGAAATGTTTGAATACGGATTTTTTAGCCCGTTGGCAATGTCTACCGAAAACGTTATAGTGTATAGCGAAAAAAAAAAATTACGACAGCCTAACACTATTCCCTTAACCGAAGCACAAAAAGAAGTATGGATTGAACACCAACTCAGCAGCGAAGCAGCCGCAGCGTTCAACTTAGGTATGGATTTTCGCTTTCGCGGAACGTTGGATATTGCCAATTTGCAAGCTGCTTTGTCGGAACTAATTGACCGTCACGAAGCCCTTCGCACACAATACAATAAAACGTCGCTTACGCAAACGATTTTGCCGCAAGCAGATTGCTTACTAACTATAACTGACGTAACAGACGAAGCCACGTTGGAAACCTACCGCCAAAAAGCAGCTACACAACCATTAGATTTATTCGTTGCGCCGCTATTACGTGCCGAATTGTTGCGCCTTTCGGCGAAGGACCATACCCTATTGCTAACGGTACATCACGGCATTGCCGATGGTGCGGCTTGTGGTGTGCTCATCAATGAATTAATTGCACTTTACAACGGCAAACTATTACCCGAACCAACGCAATTATCAGCATTTGTGCGAGAAGAACTTTCTTTTGCAGAAAGTGCAGCATTTACACAACAACAATCATATTGGTTAGCGCAATTTAAAAATAACCTCCCTGCGCCATTGGATTTTCCAACCGATTTTTCGCACCCAAGTGTAAAGACATTTGATGCCGCTTGGCAAACGCACGTCATCAGCGAGGAGCTTTCGCAAAAAATACGCAAATATGCCGCCAAACAAGGCAGCACATTATTTGTGATGATGTATGCTGCTTTTCATAGTTTTGTTGCTCGCCTAAGCCATCAGGACGATGTAGTAGTCGGTATAACGGCATCTTCAACCACCAATTATCCACAATTAGTTGCACACGGCGTATCTGTGTTGCCCGTAAGGGCGCAAATCAATATGGGGGCTACGTTTGGCGAACAACTCAAGCACATTCGGAGTATCGTATTAAATGCTTTTGATCACCAACGCTATACGTTAGGGACATTAGTCAAGGCATTGGCATTGCCACACGACCGCAGTCGCCAACCACTCATTTCATTTTTATTCAATATTGATGCAGAGGGTGCGCCCCTTGTTGCTGAAGATTTGCAGATACACTGCCAAGCCATTCAGCGCAAGTACGAAACATTCGATACTTTTATTAACGTCAAACCTAAAAAAGACAATATTGCATTGGAGTGGATTTACAACACAGCGTTATTTCTGCCCGATACGATTGCTCACCGCTTGCAGGAGTTTGAAGTTTTTTTGGATAGCATTTGCACCCAACCGGATTTAGCTATTTACCAACATCGGGTTTTACCAACATGGGAAGCGAATCAGCTTAAATCGTGGAATCAAACGCAAAAAGCTGTCCCACAATCAGACGAATGTATTCATCACCGCATTTTGGCGCAAGCCACCAAAACGCCCCACCACATAGCTGTTGTTGCCAATGGCAAAGCGTGGACCTACCAACAACTCGTGCAAGAAGCACAATGCTTGGCAGCTTGCTTACAGTCGCACGGCGTACAAGTTGGTGATATGGTAGGTGTGTTTTTGGAGCGTTCCAACGAATTATTGGCTGCACTCATTGCTGTATTGCAAGTAGGAGGCGTATATGTTCCGCTCGACCCATCCAACCCATCTGACCGCCTTCAAACGATTGCCGAAGATGCTGACTGTAAATATGTACTTACACAAACAACATTAGCAGAGAAATTGGGCAACATAAGCGCAAACCTTTTAACGATAGATACACAGAATACGCTGACGGGCGAATTTGTACCACCATCACACTTAAACCCTAAGCAGTATGCGTATATTAATTATACATCTGGCTCAACGGGTAAGCCAAAAGGGGTGTTGATTCCGCATTATGCTGTCATAAATCATCATACAGCATTTCAAGAAATATTACAACTGACAGCTCAAGATACTTGGTTGAGTGTAGCATCTGTTGCTTTCGACCCCTCTGTATTAGATTTTTTCCTGCCACTTTTTGTCGGCGCAAAAGTTGTTATTGCCAATGATACCGAAAAGCTGGATGGCAGATTATTACAAACATTGTTGGCTACCAATACCGTTACGGTTATGCAAGCAACGCCAGCAACGTGGCAAATGCTCCTTACTACCCGTTGGCATGGCAATCCTTCATTAACAATTCTGACAGGTGGCGAACCCCTAACACGCGAATTGGCAGCACAACTATTATCGCGCAGCAAGGCGGTGTATAATATTTATGGACCAACCGAAACCACAATTTGGACAACTATCAAAAAGGTATCTGCTACCGAACCTGCCTACGCCAATTCAATGCCTATCGGCAGACCGATTGCGAATACGCAAGTACACCTTTTGGACGAATGGCAACAACCTGTACCCATTGGCGTTGTCGGAGAGGTATATATCGGAGGTTTACAAGTTGCGCCTTCGGGGTACTTCAAACGACCAGAAATGACCAATCACAGTTTTATTTCGGCAAACGGGAAAGGAGTACTCTACCGCACAGGTGATATGGCGCGGCTGCTTCCTTCCGGTGATATCGAATATCTGTACCGCAGCGATAATCAAGTAAAAATACGCGGCTTTCGGGTGGAAATTGGAGAAATTGAAGCAGCTATTTCTACACACCCTATCGTAAAACAAGTTGCGGTTGTGCCGCATAAAAAAGAGGGCGACACACAGTTGGTAGCATATATCGTATCAACAGATACTACTTTTGATGTTAAAGAAATTAGGAACTTCTTAAAAACATTATTGCCACCATATATGATTCCGGCATTTTATAGCCCGATGGAAGTGCTACCACTCAATGCTTCCTTAAAGATTGATAGAAAAAAATTGGCCGCATTGCCGCCTGTACAAAAAACTCCCGTCCTTAAAGAAACTATAACGACTCCTATACCTACTCATGTGAGCGATAATGCCATATTGCTTGGGCTGTATGCACTTTGGTGCGATGTATTAGGCTACGAAGAGATAAATGTAGATGATGACTTTTTCGAGATTGGCGGCACGTCGTTGATGGCAGTACAAATGATGGTAAAGTTGGAAGAGCAAGTAGGAAAAAATATTCCAGTTGCCGTACTATTGCAATGCCCGACTATTCGCACCTTAGCGGATTACATCGCCGAAAAGGCAACTGTGCAAATAAATACGCAGTTCACATCGTTGATAACGATTCGCCCAAATGGCGACAAAACACCCTTGTATTTGGTACACGGAGCTGGCTTGCACGTATTGATGTACCAAACATTGATATCGAACATGGACGACACACAACCAATTTTTGCACTTCAAGCAAAAGGTATTGATGGTGAATCTGAACCGTTAGATTCGATTGAAGAAATGGCGGCACATTACATCGCCGAAATTCAACAACTCAACCCCGATGGTCCTTATTGTTTGGCGGGCTATTCTTTTGGCGGGCTCATCGCTTTTGAGATGGCAAAACAGTTGCAGGCCCAAGGCAAAGAGGTGAAGTTTTTGGGCGTATTTGATACTGCGGTGCGCCGCGAAATTATGTTGCTACCTGATGAAAATATTTTGGATAAAATGTCACGCTCGGCGAAATCAGTCTCCTTCAATACAGGGTTGTTACTAAAAGACCCTGTGAAAGCTATTAAGTATAAGGCGCACACTATCAGGCGGCGTTGGCAGATGCAATATGCTACAGATGATGCTAAAGGCGCAACATTCGGTAGTATTTTGGATAAGAAAAACAGAGCGGCATTTGAACACTATAAAATTACGCCATACAACGGCAGAATTTATTTATTTAAAGCACAGGAGCAACTATTTTTCTTGGATGATTTTGATAACCTTGGTTGGAAGCCTTACGCACAACAAGGAGTGGAGATCATTGATGTTATTGGCAATCATCTGACGCTATTTAATGATAAGAATGGCGAATATTTAGCACATAAACTGCAGTCATGTTTAGATCAATTATAAAATCTATATCACTACCGTCTTTACCTGTTGAGGAGGTTATATTTGCACAAAATTTGAGCAAGCCTTCCACACATCCGCAAGATGTGGCGGAAGCCATGAAGTATCGCTTCGATAAAGACAAGCGGCGCTTTTTGAGCGGGCGAAACCTGTTGCGCAATATACTCGCTACATATAGCAACATTCCTGCAAATGCGCTGGTTTTTTGGCGCGACCATTTTGGAAAACTTTCTGTGCAAGATAGCAACCTTCATTTTAGTTTGAGCTACACAACGGATGCCTTTGCTATTGCAATTGCTCGACAACCGGTAGGGATAGACATTGAAGTAATATCAAATAGCATAGATATTGTTGGTGTGGCGAAGGTGGTGTTGCATCCGGAAGAGGAGCAGTGGCTTTTTACAAAACACGAGAAGAGCAATGCCATAAGAAACAATGATGCACATACGGATTTTTTCTACCTGTGGACGCGCAAAGAAGCCTACCTAAAAAAACTCGGCACAGGCTTTCAGACTGAAGCTACGCAAACCAATTTATTGTCGCTTGCTAACATCATTACCGTTTCGCCACAAATGGGATTATTATTGAGCGTTGCCTATTAACGTTAACGGCTGATTATCAATTTATCAGAAAAAAGAATTTTTTGTTTGCCCTTATCCGATAAGGTGATGAAGTAAATGCCTTTCGGTAAATCACCAACCGAAATATTGGTGACTAATGCTGATAAGTTTTGTTGTTTAACAGATTGCCCGACAACGTTTGTCAGCTGCAACCATATCGCTTCAGGATAATCATAAGTAACAGTTATATTATCGGTAGTGGGGTTAGGGAATACCTGTGCAGCAAATAGCTCTTGTGGCTCTTGCGTAGCAACCGTTCCGGCACAATTCAAATAATGTGCTAAATGCGAAGCGGAATCAATAACAATGTTTTCATCATTCGGGAAGTATAACGTATAAGTAAAATAAAACAGCATCATCTCATCAGAAGTTTCTTCGCCTAACGTAACTAACTGAATATTATTGGGGTCGAGATGAGGATTGCTTGTCGTGTTGTTGTAAGTAGCAATGCAGTACACCCGCGTACCGCCCGGCAGCTTAATTGCTTGTTTAAAGTCATAAAACCCCTGCCAATGAAAATCCCAATGCGGAATATCAATTAGGCGTATAGTATCATTTTGCGGCGTGACTGCAAATGCCCGCATACTTTCACAAACAAGGTGTGCATGTGGACCAATACCTGTTATCGTTACACTCACATTTTGCGGAATGGTGTATTGCTCATAAAAGGTTTTGACAGTATTGGCAGGTATCACCAAGGGTTCATTGATATTGAGTAGATGATTCAGAATGGCTGCCGAGGTCATCTCTCTCAAGAAACCACCCGTCTGTGTTTTTATGTTGATACGTGTACTATCCAGCAAGCCATCACTTCCTTCAGGATAATGAATTTGTGCGATGAGCGATGTGTTACTGTTCAGGCGCATTCCCATACCTGGAGGAGCAAATTTTGCCGTACTACCAGGCACCCAACCACCGATTAGTTTTGCACTTTGTACACCCACGCCGCCGGGTCCATTGGCATATCCGGGTTGCGGGTCAGCATTATCCAAAGTTAAGCCTTGTCCGGTTGTATCCTGAAATAACAACACATGATGAACAATATTGCGGTTGCCCGGAATCACCTCAAACCCCGTCAAGTAGGTATTGGCAGGTACGTTAAGCGGTATAGCAAAACAGCGGTACAAATCATTAGTGATAGCGGGTATTGTATAATTGGGTATGCGTACAGAGTAATCAGGGTTAGGAATTTCCCACGATGAAGAAAAAATAGGGGGCGTTGGCTCATTGGCGGTATTGCCTAACGGTGCATCGGCATTAACCCAGTTGCTGACGGTTGTAATTTCGTCATCCGACAAAGAGCGGTCATGCGCCAATGGGTTGTATGATTGGTCAGGAGGCCAAGGTGGCATCTCTCTTGATTCGATGGCATCCAAAATAGAGAAACGAGCAGCATAAGCATCTGCATAGCTTAGGAGCAGTAACTGCTCCGCCCCAATTCCGTTTGGGTTGTGGCAAGAGGAGCAATGCGAATAGATGATGCAAGCAACATCATCTGACCACGTAGGGGCATCTTGCTGTGCAAAGCAAACATTAATTGCAAAAGTAAAAATGGCTATGTGGAGAAAGATAAAAAAACGCATGTTCAGCGTATTTATAAGGTGATAAAAGAACGAAGCCTAAAACATTTCGTAGTCATACCGAACAAAAATACTAATATTGGTTTCATGAAGGTAAAAATGTGGTAATAATAAGCGATGATACCGCCCAGCTTCGCTACAACTAATTGATTATCAATTTGAATAATATGTTCGACTAATGCAAGCTTTTGTTACATTTTTGCTGTATTTCTTTTAATTCTCGTAAATTTTTATTTGCTTTGCGAGTTATTTCAAAAATGCAAACATACAGGGTACATATCATAAATGAAATTATTTAAGCTATTTACACAGGAGTTGGCGATAGATCTCGGTACTGCCAACACTTTGATAATACAAGACGACCAAGTTGTCATTGACGAACCATCCATCGTAGCCATAAATACCAAAACGGGCGAAACCATAGCTGTAGGAAACAAGGCTATGCAAATGCACGAGAAAACACACGTCAATATCAGAACCATCCGCCCATTGAAAGATGGGGTGATCGCCGATTTTCAAGCTGCTGAAAGCATGATTGAAGGCATGATAAACATGATAGGCAACAAGCGGCGTTTCTTCTCGCATCTCAAGATGGTTATCTGTATCCCCTCCGGCATTACGGAAGTGGAAAAACGTGCCGTATTTGACTCCGCTGACCACGTAGATTCTAAAGAAACTTACCTCATTCATGAGCCGATGGCTGCCGCACTCGGTATTGGGTTAGATGTAGAAGCACCAATGGGAAACATGGTCATAGATATTGGTGGCGGAACAACCGAAATTGCCGTTATTGCCCTATCAGGTATTGTATGCGACCAGTCCATCCGCACCGCCGGAGATGAGTTCACTTTCGATATCATTGACCATATGAAAAGGCAACACAACATCCTTATCGGTGAACGTACCGCCGAGCAGATAAAAATCAACGTGGGTTCTGCTTTGACGAAGTTGGACAACCCGCCGCAGCAATATCCGGTAAACGGGCGCGACCTCATTACGGGTATTCCGCAGCAAATTGTTGTGGGTTACGAAGAGATTGCGGAAGCATTGGATAAATCCATTATTAAAGTAGAAGAAGCCGTACACAAGGCACTCGAAACTACCCCACCGGAGTTAGCATCAGATATTTATCGTACCGGTTTATACCTTACAGGAGGAGGTGCTTTACTGAGAGGCTTAGATAAACGATTATCGTTAAAAACAAAATTGAAAGTACAAGTTGCCGATGACCCTCTCCGCGCGGTGGTGCGAGGAACGGGCATTGCACTAAAAAACACAGACAGATTTTCTTTCCTCATTGATAGAAAAAGCATTTAACAAATATGCTCACAACATATTTGCGCTTCAGGTAATATGTACAATCTTGTTGCACTTTTTATCCGATATAGCGGCGTTATTACTTTCCTTGTATTCGAGAGCATTGCATTGTTTTGGGCAGTGCGCTACAATGAGCGGCAACACGAAATTTATGTCACTTCGGCGAATGTTGCAACGGGGGTATTGTATAAACGCTACGAACAAATAAGCAACTACTTCAGCCTGTCGAATATTAATGACAGTTTGGCAAAAGAAAATGCAAAGTTGTTGTCACAATTAGAGCAATCCAAATTTGAACGCTCCATTCAGCGCGATACCATCCAAGATGTTGAAGAAAAGCTACAACTGTACAGCTACATTGCTGCCAATGTCATTGACAACAGCATCAATAGTCGCGAAAATTACCTCACCATTGATGTCGGCACGGCACAAGGCATACACCAAGGTATGGGCGTTATCAGTAAAAATGGTGTGGTTGGTATTGTCAAAACCGTATCGAAAAATTTTTCGCAAGTGCTATCAGTACTCAATAGCCAATGTAATATCAGTGCATCGGTGCGCCGTACCGGATTCTTCGGCTATTTGGTTTGGAACGGCGAAAGCCCACATCAAGTTACGCTAGAAGCTATTCCTAAATACTCCGAAATAGCAGTCGGTGACTCTATCCAAACAAGTGGCTATTCGGCAATTTTCCCGAAAGGGATATACATTGGCAAAGTTATGCAGTATGGGGTTAAGCCGGGCAGTAATTTTTATGCTATCGAAGTAGAGTTGGCAAATGATTTAGGAAATTTGGAATACGTGTATGTAGTGGATAATTTATTCCGGCAGGAATTAGAACAATTAGAGCAGCAAGCAAAACCCGTTAAAGGAACTTTTCTGAAACAGTAACGAACGCGTAATGAATACTGAACTCATCAGACGGCAGGCACTCCGGTTTTTATTTTTTGTGTTAGTGCAAGTGTTAGTGCTGAAGCAAATTATTTTGGGTGACGACATACTCAAATACGTGCATCTGTTTTTATACCCGATGTTTGTATTTTTATTGCCCATACGCACACAGTCAGCGATCGTTGTTACGTTATCTTTTTTGATGGGCACAACCATTGATATTTTTTATAACTCCTTAGGCTTACATACGGCAGCCTTGGTGTTTTCGGGGTTTGGCAGGCAGTTCGTATTAGGGTTATTGGAGCCACACAGAGGCTACGGCACCGACGAAACACCTACACTCCGGTATCAAAATATTAATTGGTATTTTACCTATATCAGCATCATGCTTTTTGCGCATTTGTTGTTCTATTTTTCGGTAGAATACTTCACGTATGTTGCTTTTTTTGACATCATATTCAACACCATTTTCAGCTTTGTATTTTCGGCAATCATTATCGCTTTATATCAAATATTGTTTAATCCTGAATAAAAAATTATACTGATTGTGAGCCAAATCGCCAAACGCAAAAGCAGAGTATCCGGCACTATTAAGGATTTGTACGAAAACCGCCAGTTTACGATACGAGCTGTTTTTGCCATTGCATTTTTAACACTCATTATCAAAGCTGCCCAACTCCAACTCTTCGATGATACATACCGTCTCAAAGCAGATGCCATTACTATTGCCCGCCAAATTAATTACCCTGCTCGCGGGTTAGTATATGATCGCAAAGGCAAGCTGTTGTTATCCAATAATAATATGTATGATATACTCGCAACCTACTCGCAGATAAACCCGAGGATGGATACCGCGAAATTTTGTAACCTACTTCATATCACTAAAGAAACATTCGTTGCAAACCTGAATAAAGATTGGAAAAATATTCGCTTCTCAAAAACTGTTCCGTTCATATTTTTGCGCCAAATATCACCGGAAGTATGTGCGCGATTACTCGAAAATTTGTACGAATTCCCAGGTTTTGAAGTGGAACTTCGCAGCACACGCTCTTACCCACAACACGCTGGCGCACACGTATTGGGTTATATCAGCGAGGTAAACGAAAAACAAGTAGAAACATCCGAAGGTATTTACGAAAATGGCGACTACATCGGCTCAAGCGGATTGGAGTTAGCTTATGAAAAAGAGCTGCGGGGCAAAAAAGGCGTAGAACTTGTATTGAAAGACAACATGGGGCGTATCGTTGGTCCTTACAAAAATGGTGAGTTGGATGCCGTTGCCCAATCCGGTAATGATATAATTTCTTCCATTGACATTGAGTTGCAAGCCTTCGGCGAGTCGCTGATGGTTAACAAACGCGGCAGTATTGTTGCCATAGAGCCGTCAAGCGGCGAAATATTATCGCTCATCAGCGCGCCCACTTACGACCCTAACATTTTGGCAATTGGTCCCGAACGCGGACAAGCATACCTGTCGCTGTTGCAAGATCCCGTCAAACCTTTCTTCGACCGTACCGTAATGGCGCAATATCCGCCCGGGTCAATATTCAAAACTGTGATGTCATTGGTATCCATGCAAGAAGAGGTGTCGGGTCCGTTTCGCACAGTCGGTTGTCATCAAGGTTTTTATTACGGTGGGCGGCACTATGGCTGCCATGCACACCCCACCGCCAATAGCGTGGCAGAAGCCATACAGTATTCCTGCAATGCCTACTATATGCAAGTATTCAGAGATATTGTAGATAAGTTTGGCTTTAACAAACCACGACAAGGGTTTGATATTTTGGTAAATCATTTGTACGATTTCGGGTTAGGAAAAAAATTGGGCGTGGATTATCCCAACGAGAAAAATGGCAATGTGCCTACTTCCGCATTTTACGATAAAGTATATCGAAAAGAATTATCCGGCTGGAAATCGCCCTACATCATGTCAATGGGTATTGGGCAAGGTGAGTTGCAATTGACCTCGCTGCAAATGGCAAATTTGGCAGTGATAATGGCAAACAGAGGTTGGTACTATACGCCCCATTTATGCAAAGCACTCCGCGATGAAGCCGGCAAAAAAACGATAAATACAGCCTATGCCACACAGCATAAAGTGCGCGTAGCACCAGAATATTTTAATTACGTACTCAACGGTATGGAAGCGGTGATGATTTCCGGCACTGGTGCATCTGCCTCCATTCCTGATATTCGCATCTGCGGAAAAACAGGCACTTCGCAAAACCCGCATGGCGATGACCACTCCGTATTTTTTGCATTTGCCCCGCGCGACAATCCTAAAATTGCCATCGCCGTATATGTCGAAAATGCCGGTTGGGGCGCATCCTTTGCTGCACCTATCGCTACACTAATGATAGAGAAATTCATACGTGGCTACATACCGCCGGAGCGAAAATACCGCGAAGAAAATATGCGCAAAGCCAGCCTGTTGGGTACACACCAAAAGAAGAAAGCCCGCTCTGCCAATCCGACCGCTTCAACTGCTCAGGAAGCTGATATTCCTATTGACAGCATCGGGCAGTAAGGTTTTTTTATTCGAGATATTTTTTTGATGAAAAACAGCATTAAATGTGACACCCGACGAGGCGCGCACCTTAACAAACTTTTAATAAGCCAAAGTTAAGGCATTAAGCAACCTAAAATATTATTACTTGTCTTTCGTTATACGTAGGTATCATTATTGCGCCCATTTTATAAAAAATTTGTTATTTATTAAACTAAAGTTAAGTTATGAAAAAAGTAAATTTATCCATGAAAGCAATCGTGCTTTTAGCCATCATAGGTGCGTTGTTTGATATTCAATTTGTATATGCACAAGATGCGCCCGAAAACGAAAAAACTATCCAAAAGAAAATTATAATCAAAGAAATAGATGATAACGGCAATGAGAAAATTACCGTCAGAGAGTTAGATGGCGATGAAAATATTGATATTGACGCAGAAGAAGGCGCAGAAAACCAAAATTTCAGCTTCATTAGTATTGATGACAACGGCGGCAAACCATACTTAGGCGTAGGGCTAAATGCCAACTCCGAAAATGGCGTGGAAGTGGAGCGTGTTCGCAAAAATAGTCCTGCTGAAAAAGCCGGCATCAAGCAAGGCGACCGCATTGTAGCTATCAATGGTGCTGTGGTTAAAAACTACGAGCAACTAATGGCGGAGTTGGGCAAGTATCAATCCGGACAAGAAATTAATTTAGACTATTCGCGCAAGGATAATATCAAAGCTACTAAAGTGATGCTCGGCACACGCGATACCGCCGACTCGGGCGAAAGAAGAATTGAACGCCGTTATCGCTACAACAACAATGGCTCCGCAACCAGCACAAACATGAAGCATGGCTTCTTGGGCGTGACTACAGATAAGGACAAAAAAGGCGTAAAGATAACAGACATTACAGCCAACTCTGCTGCCTATTACGCAGCCTTTGAGCGTGGAGATATTATTTATAAAGTTGATGATAAAGAAATTGATGATACGGACGATTTAGTAGAAGCCATCAGCAGCCGTAATGCCGGCGATATGGTGGACATATCGTATTACCGCAAGGGTGAGAAAATGAAGTCACGCGTGCGTTTGGGAGGCAAGCAAAATCCTACGTGGAGTCAAGATATGGGACTAATGATGGAGGATGCTATGCGCGAAGCCGAAGATGTTATAGGAAATAGCGGTGATGCCATGAACGAAGCCGGCAAGGTGATGTCAAAATCAATAAAAGAAGTAGAAAAAGAAATTCGCAGACTTAAAGACAAAGTAGATGTAAAAAAAGATGTGGACGATAAAGGCAACAAGCGCATCACCGTCACAATAGAAGATGACGATAAAACTGCTCCAAACGTTGCCGCTAATGATAGCGACACACCAGAATACAATCTTTCAATAAGTGTATTTCCCAATCAAGAAAACAACACCATTCAAATTTTATTTGATAACGCAGTAAAACAACCAATTACGATAACTATTGCCGACGAAAACGGTAAAGAAGTATTCCGCGAAGCAGTTAATAATTTTAACGGAAGTTATAATAAGGAAGTCACCATACCACGTAACGAGGGAGGAGATTATACCTTGCAGATACAACAAGGTGAAACAACCATCAGCGAAAAAATACGTGTCAAAAAGTAAATGTTTTAGATAGAGAAAATTTATTTTTCATGATGGAAAGGGAGTAATTATCATCCGGTAGTTGCGCCCTTTTTGTTTATACCAATTTCATTAATCATGTGCCAGAGCAACTCGCGTGCCTGCTTTAGCGAGCGCACATTATCCTTCACCATAATCAGGGTATTGTTGGTTTGTTTTAACGTGATGGCTAATGCCTTACTTTGTTTTGTAATAAAATGTAGCGTATCGCGGAAATTGGCAGTTTCATAAAACGCCGACTGCGGGTTGTTAACAAAATAACAGCGCAATTTATCGTTTTTCAGAATCAGGCGCTCAAACCCTAATTGTTTACACTCCCAACGCAGGCGAAGTGCGTCAAAAAGCGTCAACACCTGTTGCGGCAACCGCCCGAAACGGTCGCGCAGCGTATCGGCAAATTGTGTAAGTTGCGCCTCATTTTCAATTCTGTCTAATTCGTTATACAAAGCCAATCGCTCCTGAACGTTCTCCACAAATGAATCCGGCAAGTGCATTTCAGCATCGGTATCAATCTGTACATCGCGTACAAAAGCGTGCTGCTGCGCCAAGTCCTCCTCAAACACATCCTTAAACTCATTTTCTTTGAGTTCCTGAATAGCTTCCTCTAATATCTTTTGATATGTTTCATAACCTATTTCGGCAATGAAACCACTCTGTTCGGCACCCAACAAATTTCCGGCACCGCGGATATCCAAGTCGCGCATCGCAATATTAATGCCATCACCCAACTCCGAAAATTCCTCTAAGGTTTTGAGTCGCTTGCGGGCATCTGAGGTAAGCACCGATAACGGCGGGCATAACAGGTAACAAAACGCTTTGCGATTGCTACGCCCTACGCGCCCGCGCAACTGATGTAAATCGCTCAATCCAAATTGATGTGCGTTGGTAATAATCATCGTATTAGCATTGGGTATATCCAATCCAGTTTCGATGATATTTGTACAAATCAGCACATCGTATTGGCGGTCAATGAAATCTACCAACACTTGTTCGAGCTTATCAGAATCCAACTGCCCGTGTGCAATCGCAACATCGGCATGAGGGCAAACGCGCTGCACTACTTCGGCAACTTCGGGCAACGACTTCACGCGGTTGTGTACAAAAAACACCTGTCCGCCGCGATTAATTTCGTATTCGATAGCATCCCGAATCAAATCCTCCGACATGACACGCACTTCCGTTTGGATAGGTTGCCGATTAGGTGGCGGTGTACGTATCACCGACATATCGCGGGCAGACATGAGCGAGAATTGTAGTGTACGCGGTATAGGTGTAGCGGTTAGCGTAAGTGTATCTACGTTCACCTTGAAGTTGCGGAGTTTTTCTTTATGGCTTACGCCGAATTTTTGTTCCTCATCCACTACCAATAATCCCAAATCTTTGAACTTGGTTTCGTTGCTAAGTAGCGCGTGTGTGCCGATGATGACTTCCACTTTGCCGTTGGCAACGTCTGTCAAAATTTCTTTTTTCTGTTTAGCTGATTTAAAACGATTGATATAATTGACATGAATATCGAAAGGTTTTAATCGCTCCGAAAATGTTTTGTAATGCTGTAACGCCAAAATAGTGGTGGGTACTAATACGGCTACTTGTTTGCCGTCGCACACAGCTTTGAACGCTGCGCGAATCGCTACTTCTGTTTTGCCGAATCCCACGTCGCCACAAATTAGCCTATCCATCGGATATTGCTTTTGCATATCTTCTTTTACATCAATAGTGGCTTGTAGTTGGTCAGGCGTATCTTCATATAAAAAAGATGCTTCCAACTCATTTTGCAAGTAGCCATCTGTTGAAAAAGCGAAACCTTTGGCAGCGCGGCGTTTGGCATATAATTTTATCAACTCGCCTGCGATGTCTTTAATTTGGCGTTTGGTTTTGCGCTTGAGGTTCTCCCAAGTGTCGGAGCCAAGTTTGTTCAGTTTAGGCTCTGCACCATCCTTGCCAACGTATTTTGATATTTTATGCAACGAATGAATACCCACATAGAGGATGTCGTTATTTTTATAAACCAATCGGACAGCCTCTTGCGTGTGTCCGTTAATGGTGAGTTTTTCTAAGCCCGAGTATTTTCCTACGCCATGGTCAATATGTGTGACGAAATCGCCAGTTTGCAAATCTCGCAGCAAGCGCACGCTCAATTGTGTATCTTTGGTAAACCCTTGCCGGATGTGGTATTTATGATACCGTTCAAAAATTTGGTGATCGGTATAGCAAGCAAGATTCAAGTCTAAGTCAATAAAGCCCTTGTCAATCGCTTTGATGATTGGATGAAACGATACATGGGCTTGTAGGTCGTCAAATATGGCATAAAATCGGGCTACTTGTTTTGGGTTTTCCGTAAACAAATAGGTGTCGCATTTGTGTTGTTCGTTCTCGCGCAAATCACTAATAAGTAGGTCAAAGTTTTTATTAAAACTGGGTTGCGGACGACTGCTGTAAGTAAAAGTTTGATGTATCAGAACCGGTTGTTGATTTGTTGTCAAAATAACAATCGGGTACTGCTCCATATCGCGTATGATGCTGTTAGGAGCAATGAATGCTTGGTCGCGGAAGAGTTCGGCGAGGTCACTTTCGTCGGTTGCTGAAATAGTTTTGGCGAAGTCGACGGCTTTATCGAAGCAACTTTGTAAGCGGTCAATAATATTTTGTAAATCGGTTGTCCAAATCAACGTATTGGTGGGCAATACTTTGAACAGCGAAGTTTTGTCGGTTTGTGTAAATTTAGTATTGACGTTGGGTACGATGGAAACTTTTGCGATTTTTTGTCTTGATAGCTGTGAGGATGGGTCAAATGTGCGAATGCTTTCCACTTTGTCATCAAATAATTCGATGCGATAGGGCAATTCGTTCCCATACGAAAAAATATCAATGATGCCACCACGTACTGAAAACTGTCCGGGTTCAAATACAAATGTTGCTCGCTCGAAACCGTATTCGACGAGGGTTTCTATCAAAAAATCAACATCCAAGGTTTCGTTAATAATAACTTCGATACGCGTTTTAGCAAGCGCGACAGGTGCAACCACCATTTCAAACAATGCTTCGGGGTAAGTGACGACAATCTCGCCTAAAGCGTTGGAGCTGCTGAGTTTGTTGATGGTTTCGGTACGGAGGAGTACGTTGCCGGAGTTGAGGTCGTCAAAAAATTGTGGTCGTTTGAACGAATCAGGAAACAATAAAATATTTTTCCCTTCCAGTAAACTCTCTAAATTATTTTCGATGTAAGCGGCTTCTTCTTTATCTGTTGCAATAATGAGGTAATGACGGGGCTCATTCAGGTATGCGCCAGCAATGACAAAGGAGGTTTGGGCACCTACTAACCCGTTTAGTTGTAGCGGAGCTGTTGGCGATTCGTGTATATATTGGAGGAGGCGGAGTGTTCGCTTATCATCGCGGTACAACCCGATTATGCGTTGTAAATTATGCTGTTCCACGCAGCAAAGGTAGTGATATAAATCAAATGCGTCAGGAAAACCCCGACGCATTTGAAAATTATATGAATGAATTTTTCTTTTTCGACTATGCAACCTGGCCGGTAGCGGTTGCCTGTCGCAGTTGTTGCTTTTCGGCAAAAGCTACGGCTGCTTCACGCACCCAAGCACCATCCTCCCATGCCTTTTGGCGAGCGGTGAGGCGTTGTTTATTGCAGGGTCCGTTGCCGGCAATTACCTGATAAAATTCTTCCCAATTAATTGCACCGAAGTCGTACTGTTGGCGTTCTTCGTTCCAGCGCAAGTCGGGGTCTGGAATGGTGATGCCTAAGTATTCGGCTTGCGGTACGGTCATGTCCACAAACTTTTGGCGCAGTTCATCATTAGTAAAACGCTTGATGCGCCAACGCATAGACTCTGCGGTATGTACTGAAGCACCATCGCTTGGACCGAACATCATAAGCGAGGGCCACCACCACCGATTAAGAGCGTCTTGCGCCATTTGTTTTTGTTGGGTAGTGCCTTTGCATAGGGTTAGCAATATTTCGTATCCTTGACGTTGGTGGAAACTCTCTTCTTTGCATACACGTATCATGGCGCGTGCATACGGGCCGTATGAGGTGCGGCACAACGGCACTTGGTTCATAATGGCTGCACCATCTACAAGCCAACCGATTGCACCAATATCTGCCCACGACAAGGTTGGGTAATTGAATATGCTGGAGTATTTTGCCTTTCCGGAATGTAACTCATCAAGGAGGTCGTCTCTATCTACGCCGAGCGTTTCGCAGGCACTATACAGATAAAGCCCGTGTCCGGCTTCGTCTTGCACCTTTGCTAACAGAGCGAGCTTACGCCGTAGGCTGGGGGCGCGAGTAATCCAATTTCCTTCGGGCAGCATACCTACTATCTCGGAATGTGCGTGCTGTGCAATTTGACGGATGAGGGTTTTGCGGTATCGCTCCGGCATCCAATCTTTTGGTTCAATTTTTTCGTCAGCATCAATTTTTTTATAAAAATGTGCTTCTAAATCGGTAATATTATTGTCAGATGTCATAGTAAGGATTTACACGTGAGTGTCAGAATAGCACGAGCGGAATTATTGCTATGTGCTTTTTACAAAAATAACTATTTAACGGATGCGATGCAACTTTACGTTATTTTCTTTTTTTCTTTTTCTTATCCTTGAAGTCATCGATGAATCCTTTAAATTTTTCTTTTTTGTTTTTCTTAGGGGGTGCTGTGCGTCGCTCGGTGGCATCGTCAATACGCACTCTTCGTCCGTTTATTTTTGCTCCATTCATTTCTGCTTGTAGTATGCCGAAATATTTTGGGTCAATGTCAAAGTGCATAAATGCTTTTTGTATGTCAATATCGCCGATGGAGCGAGAGGGGATTCTTAAATCGCCCAGCAATTTTACAAAATCTCCTTTTGTAACACCATCTAACTTGCCGATGTTTGCAAATACGCGCTGATATTTTCCGCTACTGCCGTCACTTCCTTTTTGTCGGCTGTTTCTCTGATAAATGTTGAGGTCATCGGCATTTTTATAGTAATCCAAGAAGCGATTAAATTCTACACTTGCAAAACGCTGGATAAGCTCTTCTTTTGAGAGGTCGGCAAGGTGTTCATAAATCTGAGGCAGGAAGGGCTCAATCGCATCATTTTGAACAGTGATGTCATGAATATTTTGGATAATCTGCATGAGTTGTGCCGCACACACTTCTTGTCCTGAAGGTATATCCTTTTTCGTCATTTTTAGCTTGCAGGCACGCTCGAATTGAGGGATTCGCTCCGCAAATTTTGGCGTAACGATAGTGATAGAAACACCTGTTTTTCCCGCGCGACCCGTTCGCCCACTGCGATGTGTATATACTTCGATGTCATCGGGTAATCCAAATTGAATTACGTGACTAATATCGTTTACATCTAATCCGCGTGCTGCGACATCGGTAGCGATGAGCAGTTGTATCGAACGTTCGCGGAAGCGTGCCATTGTACGATCGCGCTCCGCTTGCGACATATCGCCGTGCAGTGTGTCGGAGTTATAACCGTCTTTCATCATTTGGTCAGCTATCTCTTTTGTTTCAGCTTTTGTGCGGCAAAAGATAAGCCCGAAAATACCCGGGTTGGCATCAACGATGCGCTTGAGGGCAGCATAGCGGTCGTCTGCGCGACAGATGTAGTAGTGGTGTTCAATGTTTTCGTTGGTCTGATTGCGCGAACCTGTGGCTACCTCTGTTGGGGACTCCATATAGTTTGCTGCAATGGTACGTATCTCCTGCGACATAGTCGCGGAGAATAACCAGACTGATTTTTTTTGTGTAGCAGATGCTAAAATAGTGTCCAATGCTTCGCGGAAACCCATATTTAACATCTCATCAGCTTCGTCTAATACCAACCTGCTGAGGGTATCTAACTTGACGGCTTTTCTGTCTATTAAATCAATAAGTCTGCCCGGTGTGGCAACAATAACTTGTACGCCATCGCGTATTTTTTTTATTTGTTGGTCAATGCGAGCACCGCCATATACTGCTGCGATGCGCAACTGCTTCATGGAGGTGGCATACTTCTCCAAATCGGAGGCGACTTGCAAACAGAGCTCGCGTGTAGGGCACAATATGAGTGCCTGTACGCTGCGGTTAGTAGGCTCTATCAGTTGTAAAAGCGGCAAGCCGAATGCTGCCGTTTTGCCAGTGCCGGTTTGGGCTAAGGCGATGATGTCACGTTCGGAAGATAATGCCGTAGGTATAACGGCTGCTTGAATAGGTGTAGGCATTTCGAAGCCTAACTCGGCAATAGCACGCACGAGATCTGGGTGCAAGCCTAAATCAGAAAATTTTTGCATTAAAAGCGATATTATTATGGAAACCGGATTTGGTTTGTTTTTACTTTTGAGAACAAACTATCACCGACTCCTTTGATGTAAAAATTTCAGATTACTGATTTCACTCCAAAATAATGCGCTTGAAATACTGAACATGAAATTTCGAATAAAAACGAGCGAGTAATTACATAAGCACAAGAGTAGGAAAAGTGAACCACTTTCGACTCGCCCAAAGACAACGCAAAGGTAAGCATTTTGTTTTAAAAATGATTTTGTTTAATTTTTTTTCATTACTTTCGTCATTATTTTATCTTTAAACAAAGTGGTTTATGAAGCAGTTTGCAGCAATGTGTATTTTGATGGTGTTGGTTACACATATTGGTATAGCGCAACAACAGGATTTGCAACCCTGTGGTACGGTATCGCATCGGTCGCCATGGTTAAAGCGGTATCAACAAATGCCTCATCAATTTCGCAATGGTGCAGATACGGTTTTGCAAGTGCCGCTGCAAGTGCACCTATTGGCAAATGATAATGCTACCAATGCTAACTACTTTTCGATGATGCGAGTGTTGGATGCACTGTGCCGCCTTAACCAAGATTTTAGCGGTGCTAACATCCAATTTTATTTAAAAGGAGAGCCAAATAAAATTTCAAGTACGGCTTGGAATAACCACGCTACGGTAGTTGAAGGAGCATACATGATGTTTGCCAATAATGTGGATAGTGCCGTGAACTGCTACATAGTTGCTGATCCTGCCGGTAATTGCGGGTACAACCTGCCGTATGCCGGCGTAGCATTGGCGAGAAATTGTACTGGTGCTACCGACCACACATGGGCACATGAGTTGGGTCATGCGTTTTCGTTGCCACATCCGTTTTTAGGGTGGGAAGGTGGTGTCAGTTGGGATAACAGCGTATCGCATAATTTTAACGACCCCGCACCAACTCGCGTCACGTATAATTATACAAATTTTAAAGATAGCTTAATAACAGATACCCTCATTATTGATACAGCATGGGTGGAATTGACAGACCGTAGTAATTGCACGTTTGCTGCAGATGGCTTCTGCGATACGTGGTGCGATTACCTGTCGTACCGATGGCAATGTAATGCAGTGGATACAAGTATTCAAGTGCAAACAGATCCGGATGGTGTGACCTTCCACTCTGACGGGTCGCTGTTTATGTCGTATGCATTGGATGATTGTCAGGATAGGTTTTCGGGCGAACAAATTGCCGCTATGCGCGCTAACTTGTACGACGAAAAACCCGAGCTATTGGCAAACCAAAATGTACCACCCATAGTAAGTGTGGAAACGCCAGTGTTGATAACTCCGATTGATAGTACTTTAGTGCAATACAACAATGTGGTATTGCAATGGGAGGCTGTACCCAATGCCGTAAACTACGTTGTGCAAGTGAGCCGCTTCAGCAACTTTGATCTTATGGATGAGTATATCGTAACGACAAACGAACATACAATTACTAATTTATTAAAAGATAAATATTACTATTGGCGTGTGCGACCATTCAGCAGCCATTCGTTTTGTACAACTACTTCTGAGAAAGAGAAATTCAAAACTGCTGAGTTGACGAGCACATCCATACCTTATGCCAGTCTATTGTTTGAGGTATATCCGACTGTCGCAGTTGCCGAACAAGCACTTACTATTACCATAGCTGCTGATAATACTGAAAACACGACGTTGCAGGTATTGGATGTTTCTGGGAGAATATTAGCGGAGCAAAAAGTTGTTGTTGCCAATGCGGAACAATCTACTCGCTACGCGATACCTAATTTGCCGAAAGGTATTTATTTCTTACGATGCCAGACGGCGAAAGGCATGGGCGTTGCCAAGTTTGTGGTACAGTAGTTCGCTATATTAGATAATGTTATCTTTCCATTTCCAGATTGCGCGGCAGGCGTAGGTGCGGTAGGGTTGCCACGGCTCGGCTATGGCAACCATGCGTTGCTTGAGGAGTTTTCCTTCCTCTTGCAGTCCGTACAATTTGCGGAAGCCATGTTGAATACCTAAATCATCCAACGGCAGTATATCGGGGCGATCCAAAGTAAACATCAAAATCATTTGTGATGTCCAAACGCCAACTCCCTTTATTCGCGTAAGCAAGCCGATGATTTCATTATCCGATAGTTGTTGCCAGTCATCCTTCAATAAGGAATTTTCGATAAAAAATTGTGCGGTGTTTTTTACATAGGCAGCTTTCTGCTGCGATAAGCCCGCATTCCGCAGCGTTTCGATAGGCATAGTGGCGAGAAGAGTTGGTGTAGGTTGTTGTTCGGGGAACAAATCGGCGAAACGCCGGTAAACAGCTTGTGCTGCTTTGGTGGAAATTTGTTGCGAAATGATAGATGAAACCAAGTCGGTATATACATCGAACGAAGGCTTTGTGTCGGGTAAATCTATACTCATCAGCACTTGGTTGAGTGCTGCGTCATTCGATAAATGTTGTATAATGTGTATGTGGTTTTTCATACTTTTATTCTTTTACGATAAGAAACTCTACCCGTCTGTTTTGTTGTCTACCTTTGGGTGTATTGTTAGTGGCGATGGGCTTGGTTTCGCCGTAACCGATGTAGCGGATACGTGTTCGTGGGATGTCGTGTTCAACGAGATATTCCATAACGGATTTTGCGCGTCGGCGCGATAAATCTTTGTTATAATTATCACTACCTTCATTGTCAGTATGCCCGCGTATTTCAATAACCATACTTGGCTTTGCTTGCATGATGCTTTCTAGTTTGTGTAATTCGATAAAAGAACGCGGCAGCAGGTCAGCACTATTAGTATCAAAAAAGATATTTTTGAGAGGTATAACCTTTCCTTTTGCCAAGGGTATTTTTGTTAGGTCATCATCTTTTACAGGAATAGGGAGAATGGGTTCTTTTTTCACTAACGTAACGTCGTCAATATAATAATAAGCATAATCAAGTTGATTGCTTAAGCCACCTAAAGCAGTTGTTAGGCTATCCGAAAAAAAGTTGCCGATTATCAAATAATTTGCTTCGGCATCGGCGACAAATTCGCCAGAGAGTTGGTGCCATTTATGAGGTAATACATCAATGGGTTGATGTGCATATACTTGTGGCAGCAGCGTCAGCAACGCATCCGTTTTTATATCAATTTTATTGACAGAGAAAGCTGCCCCGATGTTGTTGATACGCAGAGAGCGTGGCAGATGGCTCACCCAAAATGATAAAGCATAATTTTGCCCAACTACCAATGGTTCGCTCAATTGTATTTGAATGTACTCGCGGCAATGTGGTTTCCCAAATTGACAGCCATAGAGCGTTAATCCTACCATAGCTGTACCGCTATGTGGTTTTTGGTCGCCGAAGCCCTTGTTTGCCCATTGTATTGGTACGCGTACTTTGGGCCCATAGGCATCGGGAGATGATGACGTTGGCGAATGCCAGTATTTCATCACTTTCGTGAAATGCTCACCTTTGTAAAACCAACCGATAGGAGGATCGGCAAAGTATTCAAAACTTGGATTGGCGACCAAATTAGGTTGCCGAGTTTGAGCCGACAAAATAATTTTTGTAGAGATAAGGATTAAGCCAAGCAGTATATGTTTCGATACCATCGTTACAAAGAAAATGATTAGTTTTGAGGCGATTATCTAACCGACAAATTTCACTCGTTATTATGTGGATAGAAAAGGACAATGCTTTATGTGCCACTTTTCGCTTTAGTGATTTTGCTGAAGCATTCGCATTTATGACGGAGGTTGCCTTCCACGCCGAAAAGCAAAATCATCACCCCAACTGGAATAACTGCTACAACACGGTTACTATTATACTAAACACACATGATAGCGGTAATATTGTGACCTATAAAGATAGAAAATTAGCTGAAACCATAGCTACTATTTATGCAAAATACCTTTAATGTATCTTCAAAGTTGCCCAACGTAGGCACTAACATTTTTACGGTGATGTCTGCTTTAGCAATGCAACACAATGCCATTAATCTATCGCAAGGGTTTCCGAATTACGATTGCTCGCCACAACTACAGGACTTAGTAACTGAACACATGAAGCGTGGCGCAAATCAATACGCACCTATGCCAGGGTTGCCGTTGCTGCGGCAACGCATTGCCGATAAAGTAAAAATGTTGTATGATATTACTATCAATTCTGACACGGAAATTACCATCACGGCTGGAGCAACACAAGCGTTGTTCACCGCCATTGCTGCTGTAGTGCGCCCGGGTGATGAGGTGATTATGCTCGAACCGGCATACGATTCGTATCGTCCGGCAATAGAATTACAGGGCGGCGTACCTGTAATTTACGAGTTGGCGGTGCCCGACTATGCGGTTAATTGGTATGCGCTGGAACGCCTCATTACACCACATACTAAAATGATAATTATCAATACACCGCAAAACCCCGCAGGGCGCATTTTGCGTGCTGCCGATATGATGGCGTTGGAGTGGATGTTGGAAGGTACAGATATTGTCGTGCTTAGTGATGAGGTGTACGAGCATTTAATTTTTGATGGTGAGCTGCACCAAAGTGTTTTGCGTTTCCCGAACCTTTATGCACGGTGTATGGCGACTTACTCTTTCGGAAAAACGTTCCATAACACAGGTTGGAAAGTTGGTTATTGCATTGCTCCGCCAGCACTAACAACGGAGTTTCGCAAGGTACATCAGTTTAATGTCTTTTCGGTAAATACGCCGATGCAGGCGGGCATAGCCGATTTTTTAGCAACCCCTCAGGAGTATTTACAATTACCCGATTTTTATCAAACAAAGCGCGACTACTTGCTGAACGTTATGCAAACTTCCCGATTCAAATCGTTGAAAAGTGAGGGTAGTTATTTTCAATTATTCGATTACAGTGCTATCAGTAATATGCCCGATGTGGCGTTTGCAAAATGGCTGACCACCGAGCATGGCGTTGCAGTAATACCCGTTTCGGTATTTTATTCGAGTTTGCGCGATGATAAGGTGATTCGGGTTTGCTTCGCAAAAACAGAGGAAACCTTGGCAGCAGCAGCAGCTATACTCTGCAAGTTATGAGTAAAAACTTATATTTATTTGTGATTAATTAAACAAAAACCAAAATTGCTTTGCGAGCCAAATGATATTTTTATAAAAATTATATAATAAATACCAATTTTAAGGTATGTACAGGCTTGATAAAACCTAATATCTTTGCAGTATAATTTGTTTGTAACTCTGCTACGCATTGAACAACAACGACTCAGTAACGCGCCATAGTTGCAAATTATTTTAAGAGAAGTCTCATGAACATATAAAATTTTACAATCTTCCTTATTAAAGTGCTTTCGCTTAATGATCCCTCCGGCATATAGTTTAGCAAAAGCATACCTGACTTCTCAACAATTTTTTTGACTTCGTGCTTTCACCTTGAGCGATTAAGGGGTGTGGGTATGTGTAAAATTGCGAAAAGAAATGGTTAATAGTTTTTGGTATTTAAAAAAACAAATTGGGGGTCACAAAATTATTCGTTTTCCATCTATCTTCATCCTGAAGATGGGTGTACGATGGGTAGCGGAAGAATCCGCCCGATTGGTCATCTCTACAAATTTCCGTTTCTTCAATTTAAGTAAAGTATGTGTACGCAACCCACAAAGGGATCTTTGCGTCGTACTCACATCTCCCATAAAAAGATATGGGAGATAATGGACTTGATTTTTTCTGATTTATTTAGTGATATTTCAAGTAAACCGTTAATTGACAAGTTTTATTAGAAGTTAAGTTTTTTAACACGCGCATACCATAACGGCACTGTATAGTCGAGTATCGTCTTTGGTCTCAGGGTTCCTTTTCTGAAACAGGCAACGTTATTTTGTGCGATGTGCATAAGGAGAACGAAACAACTTAATTCCATGAGTAAAGATATATAACTTCTACAACTTGTAATCGGTTTATGGGATGGTCTCTCTCCACATAGTTGGGGGGGGACTTTTTTTTTATTCGCGCCTTCTATTATCTTTGTCATTAATATTCAGCGAACAATCACGGAAGTATGGCAAAAAATAAACAATCCCCTCGCACAAAATCAAGTAATTCAGCTGCCGATGTAACACCCTTATCCACGCAGCAACCCGCCGCAATATCAAGCAACGGCTGGCAACAAAATACTGCATTACATTGCTGGTTCATTGCCATTCTCACCTTTTTGCTGTATGCAAATACCCTCACACACGGTTACACACAAGACGATGCCATTGTCATTTACGATAATATGTTTACTACGCAAGGCATAAAAGGCATACCCGGCATATTAGGAAACGACACCTTTTATGGATTCTTCAAAGAAGCCGGAAAAGCCAACTTGGTAGCCGGAGGGCGTTATCGTCCGCTAACACAAATCATGTTTGCGGTTGAGTGGCAGCTTTTTGGTAAGCAGCCTTTTATTGGGCATCTCATCAATATCATATTATATGCCCTTACGGGGGTAGTGCTATATAAATTACTGCTGTTATTATTGCAACAACGCAACACTTGGCAACAAAGCGCAGCGTACCTAATTGCCTTGATAGCCGCATTGCTATTCGTAGCGCACCCTATACACACCGAGGCAGTAGCCAATATCAAAGGGCGCGATGAGATAGTTTGTTTGCTAGGGAGTTTGTTAGCAACATGGTTAGCTATACGCGCCTACTTGGAGCAAAAGCCTACGCTTAATTTCATTGGCGCTGTCGTGTTTTTCTTAGCATTGTTTTCTAAAGAAAATGCCATAACATTTTTAGCCATCATACCACTTACATTTTGGTTTTTCATGAATGCAACGGTTAGTAACATCATCAAACAGACTATACCATACATGATAGCTGCCGTAGGTTTTTTGCTGATACGCGGAGCTGTTATTGGTTGGCAATTTGGCGGCACACCGATGGAATTGATGAACAACCCATTTATCAAAATAGTTAATAACGAATACATACCGTTCAACATAGGCGAAAAAACAGCCACCATATTTTTTACTTTAGGTAGATATGTATTGTTGTTATTTTTTCCGCATCCGCTAACGCACGACTACTATCCGCGCCATATTGATATGATGACTTGGGGCGATTGGCGATCCATACTGAGTTTGCTCCTCTACATTGCTATGGCGATAATTGCCGTTCGACAATTGAACAAAAAAACATACATCAGCTACGGCATACTATTCTTCCTCATCACTTTGAGCATCGTATCCAATTTTATATTCCCGATAGGTACAAATATGTCGGAGCGTTTTATGTTCATGCCCTCTGTTGGCTTCTGCTTGATACTCGCCGTATTGGGGTATCAGTTTTTTGTTAAAAATGGCAAACCTAACGTATTGCTGGCAGTTAGTGGCGTGGTTTTATTACTATTCGGAGTAAAAACATTCACGCGCAATTTTGTCTGGAAAGACGATTTTACACTATTTACCACCGATGTACATACCTCCGTAAATAGTGCCAAATTGCAAAACGCCGCCGGTGGCGCATTGAGTACCGAAGCAGCAAAAGAAAAAGACACTGCCAAGCGCGAAGCCATGCTCAAAGAAGCCATCGAACACCTCAATAAAGCGATACAAATTCATCCAAATTATAAAAATGCGTACCTGCTATTAGGCAACTGCAATTTCTATTTGCAAGATTTTGAAAAAGCCATTGCTTACTACAATACCGCATTAAAATTAGACCCCAACTTCCGTGATGCACGCAGTAATTTAGCATTTGCTTATCGAAATATAGCACGCCAAATCGGTGAAAAAAACAACGACTTGGACGGCGCAATAAACTACCTGAACAAATCTTTTGAAATCAACCCTAACGACTACGAAGTGGTGCGCTTATTGGGCGTTGCCAACGGCAATAAAGGCAACAAACAAGAGGCACTCAAATTTTTTGAACTTACTTGCAAAATGAATCCCAACGAGCCACAAAATTGGCAAAACCTGAGTACTGCCTACGCAGCACTTGGGCAAACCCAACAGGCGCAGGAAGCACTCGCTAAAGCGCAGGCATTAGCAGCACAACAACCTAAGCAGTAACATATAACATTATGGCAATACTAAAAAAAGACACCATATTGTACAATGATTTAACGATACCTGTAGAGATAAATATTGAGCGCAGAAATAGCGTGCGTGCCGCCATCGGCAAAAAAGCAGCTATCATCCGACTGCCTGTACATTTGCCCATCAGCGAGCGCGAACACCATATTGTTCGTATGAAACAATGGGTGGTGGAGCAGTTCTCGAAAGATGCTCGCCTCAAACAAAGATTCACACAAAAAACATACCGACAAGGCGACACGTTGATAGTTGGCGAACGAACTTATATTGTTGATATTCAATATGTTAATGAGGATGTTACACACAAAGGGCAACTCAAAAATGGCATCATGCAACTCCGCATAAATGCTAATGCTGCCGACTTACAAAGCAGCATAGCTACGCTCCTTTCGCGCTTGGCGGCGAAGGACGCATTACCCCAACTTTCGCGTAGGGTACATGAGTTGAATCACCTCTATTTCAGGCAGCCCATCGGCACGATTTCGCTCAAATACAACCATTCTAACTGGGGCAGTTGCTCCACTTCGAGCAACCTCAATTTTTCTACGCGGTTGTTGTTTGCGCCGCCATCGGTTGTTGATTATGTTATTATTCACGAGTTGGCACACCTCTTAGAAATGAATCATTCGCCACGCTTCTGGAAGTTGGTTGCAGATGCCATGCCTGACTATACCACGTACGAACGTTGGTTGAAAGCAAATAGCCATTTGTGCTTTTTTTAGTTGTGCCTTTTATGATGTTATCACATAGTTTCTACAATACACCAAGTTGCTGTAATAACGCTATGGATAGTGCGTTTTCGGGGAAGCCATAATCTTTGCAATAGTTTTCTAATGCAGTTTTTAATATGTTGTCAGATACTTTGGTTTCCTTTTCAAGATACCCTTTTTCTTGCAAAGCTGATGCTAACTTATTTGACAAATTATCGTCAAACTTTTCTGGACAAATGATTTCAATATTTTGATGTTTTCCTCCTTTGCTAACTAAGGTTCTTTTTGTGTATGACTTGTATTCAAACGTTTTGTATGCTATGGTGTCTTTAAGGCAAGTTATTTTTTCGATTTCAGGGGGGCTTTTTTGTAAACAATACATATCTCCTTTCCGAACCCAATGCACTTTTTCGGAAGATTTTGCAATTTCTATAACTTCAAGTGGTGCTGTTGGGTCGCTCCCCGTATAAAACGGGTAAGTTATTTTTTCGACGTTGTAACGGTCAGGGATAAGACAATTTTGATAGCACCTGTCTTTTTTTCTAAAAATATCCGTCCCCAAAAAAAATGAGGAAACTTCGTTTTGAGAAAAACTTTTTTGTGGGATGGAACACCCCAGCAGCAAAATCGTTAAACTAAAAATATGTACGCTTTTCATTTTAGGAAGTGTAGTTGATAATTTTTTGAATCAAAATTACCAAGTTATTTTTTACATTTCACTAAGTTATTTGAACTTTATTTTACACGCGTTCCATTTTTTGTACAAATAAAGAATATATGCGACAAAAATCACCACGTTAAAATTCCCTGTAACCTACAACCTTGTTCCAAACTATTTGCGTGGCATCCAGCGCAACTCCTCCGCGCCTAAAATATGTGCTATAAAGCGACTCAAAACAAACAGATAATCGGATAGGCGATTTAGGTAGCAAATGATGATGCCCTCTACGGGTTCAGTATGTTGCAAAGCTACCACAATGCGTTCCGCTCGCCGACATACACAGCGTGCCACATGACAATGCGCCACCGCGGGATGTCCGCCCGGCAATACAAAATGCTTGAGGACCGGCAGCACCTCGTTCATATTATCCATCTGGTTTTCCAAAAACGTAACGTCTTCTTCTTTTAGATCAGGAGTAATCATCTGCTGGTCGGGGTCGGATGCCAAATGTGAGCCTATTGTAAAAAGGCGATCTTGAATTTCTCTCAAAACAGTCCGTTGCGTTTCATCGCCGATGAGCGAATGTACTAACCCGATATAGGAGTTCAGCTCATCCACCGTGCCGTAACTGTCGATGCGGATATGGTCTTTTGGGAGGCGTTTGCCTCCAAATAACGAAGTGACGCCCGCATCTCCTTTTTTGGTATAAATTTTCATGTATGAGATTGTTATATCTGATGCAACAGTAGCTTAAATTTAACTTTTTTTCAACAAATTTTGTTATCAAAGTATTAAATACATCGTAAAAATATAATAAACAGACAATTTTTCGCTTTTATTAATGGCATTTGACGTAATTTTATACACACTTTGAGGCAGCTATCAACAGACATTATGTCAAAATATATCATTGTAACAACACTATTTACCATAGCGTTTTTGAATCTTGCAGCAAAAACAGCACGTTATCGATGTACGTGGGTGGATGACCCCGCGACATCCATGCAAATAGGTTGGGATCAACTAAGCGGCACTGGCGCAATGCTCTATTACGATGTGATTGATAACGGTACAAAAATAGAAAAATACCGCTTCAATAAAAAGCCAGACCGCGCCATCAAGGCGAAGGGTATGAACAATCTCTTCGTCAATCTTACCCAGCTCAAACCCAATACCCTCTACTATTGTATCATAAAAGATAGTGACGGACTGAGCCGCAGTTTGACCTTTGTTACTGCACCCAACGACCCTGCCACACGCATATCATTTATATCTGGTGGCGACTCCCGCAACTTCCGAGAAGCACGCCAAGAGGCAAATGCGCTAGTCGCCAAATTACATCCGCACTTTGTTTTATTCAATGGCGACATGACCGATGACGACACAGATGCCGAGTGGGTAGAGTGGTTTAACGATTGGCAACTTACTATTACCAAAGAGGGACTTATGACCCCCGTGTTGGTAGCGAGAGGCAACCACGAGTACGACAACAAAACGCTGGTTGACGTATTTTGCCTCAAGGCAAAAGAGGTGTACTACTCAACGGGCTTCGCGGGCAACCTGCTCCGCATTTATACCCTCAACTCTATGATACCTACAAGCGGTGAGCAAAAAAAATGGTTTCAAGAAGACCTTGAGCAAGCTAACGATTTTATCTGGAAAGCCGTACAGTACCATTGCCCTATGCGCCCGCACAATACTCCCAAGCCTGAGCGCAACGATCAAGTGCAGCATTGGGCTGCGTTGTTTCATAAATACGGTATCAAGTTAGCGATGGAGTCCGATACACATGTAGCCAAAAACACCTTTCCGATTCGCCCGTCAAATGATGCTGGCAACGATGAAGGCTTCGTGCGTGATGATATGCAAGGCACAACCTATATCGGCGAAGGTTGTTGGGGTGCGCCTTTGCGCCAAGCTGACGATAATAAAAAATGGACGCGTCAAAGCGGTAGCTTCAACCACTTCAATTGGGTGTGGGTAGATAAATATAAAATGGAAATTCGCACCGTAAAAACGGATGGAGGAAATGCCATAGCAGCATTGCCCGTCGGCGAGCGATTTAAGCTGCCTGCTGGTATCAACCTGTGGAAGCATAATGCCGAAGATGCCATTATAATTAACAATACAAACCTCAAGCGTAATAATGATGATGTAATATTAGCAAGCAACAATGGCAAACTGAATACCAACACCACAAAAACAATAGAATCACCTGTCGAAAAATTATCATGCGATGTGTTAGGCGTGGTTAATGTTCCTTTTGATTTAGAAGCCTCCGGCGCGGTATTCATCTCTCTGATGAATGGCAAAAACCAAGAGGTAAATGTAGTAGAATTCAAAAACCAACTCAAAGGTAGAAATTCGCAACGCATCAATATCAAAAAATTGCCGAGAGGCAAATATCGTGTACTGGTGCGGCACCTCAATAAAGTCATCAAACAATACGATGTAGTGCAAAAAGGCTGATACTGCATACATATCCTGACGGTTTACTTACGGGGCGTTTATGTAAGTAAATTACCTGCCTGGTGCTATTTATTCAATAAAATTATATTAAATTTGTGCGTAATATGTAATGTGTTATGTCGAACAATTTTTTAAACCAATTTTAAATATGCAACAATGAAAAGTATTCTAAAATGGCTTCTAATCCTAATTGGTGCTGTATTGCTACTGGGTTTGTTTTTGCCGAAAACGTACAAAGTAGAACGTTCAACAAACATCAACGCTCCTAAAACTGCCGTGATGAATCAAATCATCAATTTCAAAAATCACGAAGCATGGTCGCCTTGGCAAGAAATGGATTCTACCATTAAAGTTACCTACATCGGCACAGAAGGCACAGTTGGCTCAAAAATGTCGTGGACGAGTAAAAACTCCGGCACCGGCGAGCAAGCTATCAAAACAGTAACACCCGACAGAGTAGACATGGGTTTGCACTTTAAAGAACCTTATGACAGCGAATCAGATGTGTATTTCACCCTTGCCGATAGTGATAAGGGCAGTACAAACGTAACATGGGGTATGAGCGGCAAAAACCCATTCCCATTCAATATTATGATGTTTTTTATGGGTGGTATGGATAAAATGATTGGCAAAGACTTCACACGCGGATTAGAGTTGATGAAAGGCGCAGCCGAAAAAGCAGCAGCATCCAACGCTATTACGGTGCAAGAAGTAAACCTGCCTGCACGCAATTTTGTGGGCATTCGCCAAACAACAAACATGGCGGGCGCACAAGATGGTAACCTGTTTAAAAATAATTTTGAGAAAATAATGAGCATCGGGGGCAACAAGCTGAAGATGGCGGGCTATCCTTGTGGTGTTTATTACCTCTGGGACGAAAAAGCTGACAAAATTGATTTCGCAACTGCTTTGCCCGTTGCAGAAAGAATAGATTTAGGTAAAGACATCAAAGCATTTTCTGTACCCGCATCCAAAGGTTTACTCATTGAGTATCGTGGCGGGTATTCAGGTATCGGCAAAGCACACGAAGCGATGGATGCCTACATGAAAGCCAAAAACCTGCTACAAAGCATACCGGTTATTGAGGAGTATGTTACTGATCCCACTATAGAACCAGATTCTTCAAAGTGGCTCACAAAAATTTATTATCCGATAAAATAATCTATCGTACAAGTACTTTTGTAGGAGCAGTTGTCAATTGCTCCTACGACTTTTTTGCTGACCAAACTTACCTTAGCTCCATGCACACATTTAAAAAAAAACTGCTGCTATTATTTGTTTTACTCATCGGGCAACAACTCTGGGCACAACCCAAAACCGAATTTTATAACAACTATATAGTACGTTTCAAAAGTTTAGCTATTACAGAAATGGAGCGCACGGGTATTCCTGCCAGCATCAAATTAGCACAAGGCTTGTTGGAATGTAATGCCGGACGCAGCACCTTAGCAGTGCAAGCTAACAACCACTTCGGCATCAAATGCGCCGGTGGGTGGAGCGGGCCTACCTTTTATCTACGCGATGATGACAAAGATTCTGATGGCAATTTAATAGAATCGTGTTTCCGTAAATATAACGACCCTGAATCTTCCTTCGTTGATCATTCCGAGTTTTTACGCGATCCCAAAAAAGTAAACCGTTATGGGTTTTTATTTAATTTAGACCGTCGTGATTATCGCAAATGGGCAAATGGGTTAAAGCAATCTGGCTACGCTACCGAACAACGATACGCTGACCTCCTCATTACCATTATTGAAGAATACCAACTCTACCGCTTCGATATGATGACCGCTGGCTCGCAGTCCAATCCGGAAGTCGCACAAAGTGGCATCATTGTTAATAACGATACCAAAATGGTATTAGCGCGTCAGGGCGAAACACTATATGGTATTGCAGCACAATATGACGTGAGTGTAAAAAAGTTGCTTTCGTATAACGAAGGCATACGTACCGCTAACGAACAACTCACTGCCAATGACCGCGTGTATCTACAAAAGAAAAAACGCTTTTTCAGAGGAAGAAAATTATGGCACTACGTACAGGAAGGCGAAACCATGTATAGCATAGCCCAACTATATGGTGTGCGATTATCCAAACTATATTCGCGTAACCGTATGACACAAGGCAGCCAACCTGCCGTAGGCGAGCGTATCAAGTTGCGTTGGTGCATAAAAAAAGCTGACCGCCCGCGTCTGTCAACAGAAAAACCGAGAGAACAACCAGTACGCCCACCAGCCAACATTACAGCCGATGAAGGGCATGATGACAAATTGCAAATGATTTTGGATAGAGAAAAATACGACGAGAATTATGAGTTTGAGTTGCCGGGTAATAATAACCAACCTTCAACGCCGGATAAACCCAAACCACCCAAAGAAGACCCACCGGAGCCAACTGCAACGTATTATACCGTTTTGGATGGCGATACGCTATATGGCATTGCAAAAAAATTCAACACAACCGTTGATACAATAAAAGCACTCAATAATCTAAATCATAACAATATAAAAAAAGGAATTCAGCTACGGGTGAAGTAATGTTCAGATTTACGCATTTGCATCTACCACTATTACAATTTCTCCGCGTACCTTATCGGTATGCTGTTGGTAATATTGCAACAACTCGTGTAGCGAAGCAGTTTTAACTTCTGCGTGCAATTTAGATATTTCGCGGCAGACACATGCCAGACGCTCACCGCCGCAAACCGCCGCAAACTCTTCCAAGCACCGCAGCAAGCGATGTGGTGACTCGTACAGCACAAATGTACACGATAACGTTGCCAAATATTTTAAGCGCGTTTGCCTGCCTTTTTTGTGCGGCAAGAAACCTTCGTAATGAAACACATCGCAGGGCAGGCCGCTCGCTACAAGTGCGGGTACAAATGCTGTGGCACCGGGCAAACATTCAACCACCACACCTTCGCGAACACAGGCGCGTACCAATAAAAAACCGGGGTCAGAAATTGCCGGTGTTCCTGCATCACTGATGAGTGCCATAGTAGTACCACCTTTGAGTTGTTGCACAATAGTTGCCACAACATTATGCTCGTTATGGGCGTGGTAGGCACGAAGCGGCGTTTTTATGTCAAAGTGCGAAAGCAGCTTTTGTGAAGTGCGCGTATCCTCTGCCAATATCATATCCACCTCGCCTAAAATACGCAAGGCACGGAGCGTGATATCCTCCAAGTTGCCGATGGGAGTAGGAATGATGTACAGCAATTATGAACCGGAATGTAACGTAAAAGAAAAGGTTTCCATGATAGGATTTGCCAACAACATTTTGCAGGCCTGCGTTGTAATGTCGTGTGCACTTTGCTCGTCGTCTGCCTCAATTTGCAGAGTAATATGTGTGCCGACGCGTACATCACTGATCCCATGCAGGTTGAGATGTTTCAAATTATTAGCGATAGTTTTGCCTTTAGGGTCGAGCAACTCCTTATGCGGCATGATGTTGATTTCTGCAATAAAATTCATGAAATGATGATAAATAAATTGGCGATAGAAGCGTCATTGGTGGGTAAATGTACCACAAAAAGGCAAGATTATAGCAGGTAGTCGGCATCAATTTTTTACACAAAGCGAATAATATTCTTTTTTGTTATAGTAAAAAAGAATATGCAATAAAAATTATGTCACAAAAAAATACAAATTAAAATAAAATGTTATATGTTATTGAAACATTGATAATATACCGCAAAAAGATAATACGTTTTGTGTTGATTTAAAATGCTTTCAGGATATAAAAGATGCTTGGATATTTAATTTTTTATAAACTGTTGGTAATTAATTATTTATATTTTTAATATCATAAAGCAATCAAAATGTTAATAACTTTTTTTGCAGGACATTGATGTACACTTTAAATTAATTTTTCTACATTTACGAAGAATTAGAACAATTTTTATCCATAAATTGCAAAACGCAGTAATTATACACACTATGAATTCACTTGTTTTTGAGTATGAGGCGATGTCACAAAAGGGAACGGTAGCATTCTTCGAGAAAACGGCATTTTGGCAAATTATCAACCATTACGAGAAGGTAAAGAATTTTGACAAATGCATCGAGGTGCTAAACATTGCCACACAACAACATAACTTCTGCTCCGAGTTCTTCCAACACAAAGCATCTTTGCTTTTGCGAAGCAACAGGTTAGATGAAGCACTGCAAGCACTAACTACTGCCGAAGCACTATCGCCAAACGATAGTGAGTTACAGCATCTTCGCATCGAAATTCTCACCGCTATGCACTGCTTCGAAGAAGCTTTAGCATTAGCTAACCAAAAAATAGGCTCGTTAGGTACTGCCGACGAGAGCGATTTTCAGGCTCACACGGCAAACATCTACGAGCACGTAGGTGCATTTGATGAAATGTTTGACGACCTCGCCGAAACACTACTGTTGAATGGCGAAAATACCGAAGCCTTAGAAAAAATTGGTGTCGCCACTGAGTTCTCCGGTCGCTATGAAGATAGCATCATACTACACAAAACACTGCTCGATAACCACCCGTATTCTTATTTGGCATGGTATAATTTAGGTACAGCCTATGCTCGCATTGAACAACACAACAAAGCCGTAGAAGCCTATGAGTTTGCCATGGTAATCACCGGAAAAAATGAGTTTGCCTTCCGCGATTGTGCGGAATCGTACATACAGATAAAAAATTATGCAAAAGCGCTGCGTTGCTACGAAGAATTGTTGGAACACCACGATGTAGATAGCGACCTTCTCATGCGAATAGGTTTTTGCTATGAGCAACTTCAACAATATAAATTAGCCAAAGCGTTTTATGCTAAAGCATTACAGTTTGATGACGGCAACGCAGAAGCACACTATTTGCTTGGACAGATGTTGTTTCATGACAATGCGTTGGAGAGTGCAGCAACATCGTATCGCAGAGCAATTGAGTATGATGACCGCAACGAAAAATATCACGTAGCCTTGGCAAATGTGTGCTATCAGATGGGCGACCTTGAAGCAGCAGAAGCGGCTTATTGGAAAGCTACCGAAGTAGCCCCTGACGAGTACTCCTGCTGGTTGGCATTAGCCGATTTTTTATATAACAACAAGCGAAGCAATGACGCGATAGAAGTGTTAGATGAAGGGTATGCCTACGCCTGTGCCGTAGAGTTGCTCTATACAAAAATTATGTACCAATTTGCCAACGGCAAAAGAAAAGAGGCATTATTGGCATTACAAGAAGTTTTGCTAGATGATTTTGATACACACACAGCACTTTTTGAAATGGCACCTGAACTGCGCCAAGATGCAGATGTATTAGCCACTATTGCTGCGTATCAAGAGGGATAAATTTTTTAGTGTATTAAGGGTATATTAATGGGGAATCGGTACACGAGCATCCCCATTATTTTTTTATCTTTGCCCCGAATTTTATGCAAGCCATCTTACGCAATATTCTCTCCGCCTTTCGTTTAGGCATCATTGATTGGTATATCATCAAAAAATACCTGAGTACGTTTTTTTTTACTGCACTCCTTTTCACACTCATTGCCGTTACGATAGATTTTAGTGACAAGGTTGAAGATTTTATCGAAGAACCCGTTACCAAATGGCAGATTATCAAGGAATATTACGGAGGTTTTATCCCTCACATTAACGGGTTGCTTTGGCCTCTATACGCTCTCATTGCTGTCATCTTTTTCACATCCCGTTTAGCTTTCAACTCCGAAATAATTGCTATATTCGGAGCGGGCGTTAGCTTTCGCCGATTGATGCGCCCATATATCGTGAGTGCCAGCGTACTCATGCTCATACACCTATTCAGCAGTCATATATTAATCCCTTACGGAAACAAATCGCGCCTAAATTTTGAGTATAAATACGTCTATAAACATAGTGATAAAGGCAAAAAAAATGATATGCACATGTTTATCAGTCCCGATACAAAAGTGTATGTCAAATATTACAGTAAAACGGATTCTATTGCACGCGACTTTCGTTTAGAAACTATCAAAAACAACCGATTGGTCTATTATCTCAAGGCAGAGGAAGCCAAGTGGGTTGATAGTACGCAAAAATGGCGACTCAAAGATTATGAAATTCATACCTTCGATGGCGTTAAGGAATCATTGCAAGTTGTACATGATGTACCCAAAGATACGGCTATTGCCCTGCGTCCGGACGATTTTGTGCGCTACAATAACCAAAAAGAAATGCTTACTACACCGGAGTTGCTCCGCAACATTGCCATCGAACAGCAACGCGGGCTTGCCAACTCTAAAGTATATAGCATCGAAATACATCGCCGCACAGCAGACGTATTTACAATACTCATACTCACACTGATAGGCATGGCAGTAGCGGCACGCAAAGTGCGCGGAGGCATGGGCTTGCATCTGGCGATAGGCATATCGTTAGGAGCGTTATTTATTTTTATGTCTAAAGTATCCATCACCTTTGCCATCAGCAACAGCATACCACCATTGTTAGGCGTATGGATTCCGAACATTGTTTTCGCAATCATCGCCTATTGGTTGGCATCGCGCGCGCAGCAATGATGTTTTTGTGTTATCGCAGTGTTTTGCGTTGTCCTTTCGAACTGCCAATAATAAAAAACTTAAAAGCAGTTGTTAATTAATAAAAAGCGAGAAACATAGAATACAACATCAATAAACTAAAATTGTCGAAGCAAGAATTTAATCCTATATTTACTCGCTAATAGTTTTATCAAATCACCTAAATTCTTTAAAATGAAGAAATTAATTATCGCAATAGTTGTTATGTTGCTGGGGCAGCTCATCGTAACAGCACAAGATTTTCAAAAGCCTTTTGAAACATTTACCGGTAAGACACCTTCTTATGTTTATTTGGAAGACGGTACAGAGTTAGAAGGCGAGCTAATAGATCTCGACCGCAAAAAAGGACTTATCAAAGAAGTTACAATCAAAGACAAAACCGGCAAAAAAATAATCCTCAAGCCCGAAAAAATCAAATACATGTACTTGCCACCGAATGGCTTATCCAAATTAGTTCAGGTGTCAGAACGTATGGATGACATAACCATAACTAAATTGGAAAATCGCTCCGTAATTGACGATGCGAAAATTAATGCCGGGTACGCCTATTTTGAAAAATCGGAGGTGATGATTAAGAAGGACAAACTTGTGTTGTTATTGCAATTAGTGAACCCATCCTTTGCAAGCCGCATTAAAGTGTTTTTTGATCCGTATGCCACTGAAACCGGCGGAGTTTCCGTAATGGGTGTTCCGGTAAAGAGTAGCGATGATAAGTCGTATTATGTCAAAAAAGGCGATGATGTTGCTTTTCGCCTGTACAAAAAAGATTACGACGAAAATTACCAAAAGCTGTTTGGCGACTGCTCAAAGTTTTATAATAAAAACAAAAAAGTAGGCAAGTGGAGCGACTTCAGCGAAACAATTTTTAACTATACCAAAGATTGCACAACGGACGTTGAAACTAAAAAATAATTTTTGTCCGCATAGCATATCGTATGGCGCATAATTAGAATATTTTTTAAAGTAAGTGGTTCAGGGTTTATCCTTCGCATAAGAATAACTATCTTCGTACATCGGTTGCGAATGGCCGATTGAGCCACCGCCTACCGTTTTGTATAAATAAAAATTATGCTGACGATAAATCCTGCCGCTATTGCCACAAAAGATTTGCACCAATTTATATTAGGTGCAGTATCGCCGCGCCCCATTGCCTTTGTGAGTACTATGAACAACAACGGCGAACCCAACCTCGCACCCTTTAGTTTTTTTAATGCGTTCAGTTCTAATCCACCTATCTTGGTATTCTCTGCGAATCGCCGGGTAGAAGGGAATACTACCAAAGATACCCTGCATAACATTGAGCAGAATGGAGAGTGCGTTATCAATGTGGTTAGCTATGATATTGTCCGGCAAATGAGCCTCACGAGTGTAGAGTTTCCGCCGGAGGTAAATGAATTTATAAAAGCAGGATTTACGCCAATCCTTTCCGAAGTAGTGCATCCATTTCGGGTGAAGGAATCGCCAGTGCAATTAGAGTGCAAGGTACAGCAGATATTGCCGTTGGGTACTGGTGGTGGCGCGGGGCATCTCATCATTTGTCATGTAGAACGTATGCACATCAGCGAAGCAGTATTGGATGAAAAGCAGCAGCGTATTGACCCTCACAAAATTGACCTCGTAGGGCGTATGGGCAGATTCTATTATGCGCGTGCGAGTGGTGATGCTGTGTTTGAAGTAGTGCAACCAGTACTGCCAGTATGTATCGGCTTCGACCAGTTGCCGGAAGTCATCAGGCAAAGCGATATTTTTACGGGGAATAATTTAGGATTGTTGGCATCACTCATACAACCGCCTGCCGAAGAAGAAGTGCGGGCATTTGCTGCCCAAGATGCTACCGTACAACAGATATTGCAGCAGTCGTCCGGCGTGGTTGTAGCATTGCAACGCTATGCTAAGCATTGGCTCGATGATAACAATCTGCTTATCGGCGCAAAGCTGGCTTATCTAAGCAGTTATATTAAGAAATGATTAAGATTTTCGTTTTGATAAAAATCGTTTTCTTCTACTATAAATATGTATTATTTTTGTGGAAAGCAGAAACTAAAACGTTATTAAAATTATGACAAAGCAATATAAAACCTTGAAGGAGTTTTATCCATATTATTTAACCGAACACCAAAACGCCACCAGCAGAACCTTACACTTTATCGGCACAGGTTTGTTTATCGCTATCGTGTTATATGCTGTTTGGACGCGTACCTTCAGTTGGCTATGGTTTAGTCCGCTTGTTGGGTATGGCTTCGCATGGGTGGGGCACTTTTTCTTTGAAAAAAATAAACCTGCAACATTCACTTATCCGCTACTAAGTTTAGCATCTGACTTTATCATGTTTTGGCACATACTCACAGGGCAATTTGCCCAAAAAATGCAGGAAGCAAAAAAGACGCGCCAGTAGCAAATGCCTAGCACACTTTATCACATTGGATTTTGACTATCTACAAAGCAATGACTATAATTATAGTAATTACACGATTATCATATTATAAAAATTAAATATTTGATTATGAAAAGAATGTTTACATTGGGATTATTCATGCTAATGGGTATAATGGCTCAGGCGCA
>JAGOHC010000063.1 GCA_017996375.1 Saprospiraceae bacterium
ATCTTTTATTTTCTTTTGCTCCTGCCCAACTTTCACATAGCGCGGTGTATTAATTTCTGTTTTGTCAAGTGTTTTCATTAGCCCCTCTTGGTCGTAGGAGAGGGTAACTAAATTTTCGAGCAACTGTCGTAAGGCTTTAACGTCTTCTTCTGCCTGTTCTTGTTCACCGCTTTGCATTTTCATATCCATATCATTAGCCATCTCTTTCATTTTTTGAGCAGCTTTTTTCTGCGATTTGGATGCTTTGTTGTTTTCGTTTTCGTTGAGTTGTTTTTTGCTATCCTTCATATCTTGGTTGATGTCGTCCATCTTCTCCGAAGGCTTATCTAAATCCTTTGGTCGTTCTAAGTCTTTATTTTTCTTTTCAATATCTTTAATCTGTTCTTCCAGCTTGTCAAATTCTTTTTGGATGTCCTCTTGTTTGTTTTTTAAATCTTCCTGACTTTGTTTTTTATCCTCAGTTTCTTGAGCCAATTTATCTTCTTTTTGGGCTAACTCCTCTAACTTCTCAACGGCTTTCTTCATCTCTGCTTCCAGCTCAAGTTGTTTAAACATTTCCTTAACGCGGTCTAATTGCATTTCGGATTCTTTGTTCTGTTGCTCCATTTTTTCCATCATTTCTAATGATTGGTCTTTTTGAAGCTGTTGCATCAATTCCTGAATTTTTTGCAAGAGGTCTTGCAGTTCTTTGTTCTCTAATTTTTCAAATAAATCCTTCAGTTGCTCTTGTTTCTTTTGCAATTCTTCGTCGGGTTTTTGAATTTCCTCTTGCTTTTTCAGGTTATCCTCAAAATTCTTTCTTGCTTCTTCAATTTTCTTTTGCAACTCTTGTTGGCGCTCCAACAATTTTTCGAGTTCTTTTTTATCTTGCCAGTTCAGGTTTTTTTCCTGCAACATTTTTTCGCGGAGTTTCTTTAATTCGTCTTGAATTTGGCTTGCTTCTTTGATAGCTTTTTCTAACTCATCTTTAATTTGTTGGTCAGATTGCTCTGCTTGCTTTTCTAATTCATCCTTGCTTGCTTGCTTATACACCATCGTATTTGTGCGTGCCGACTTACTGCCATGTACGGCATCATTATCGAATACTTCGAAGTAGTAAGTAACTTCGTCACCAGCTTGTAAATTTAATTTTGCCGCATCGAATGTATATTCATAAGTAGTAGATTTTCCTGCTTGTTTAGGTAACTTAGTGGTCATTAATTGACCATCTCTGCCATTATTTTTTATGCGATAATTGAATGAAAGGCTGTTGATGCCGTAATCATCGGTGGCATCGCCGGCAAAATAAATTACTTTGTTATCAAGACTGTCATCAAATTTTTCAACATTAATCGTTGGATACAAATCGGGTGTTACCGTAATCATATAGCCAACTGAATCGGCGTTAGGAAGGGCAGCATTTGATATAAAAATTTTGTAGGATTCATCCGCCATAGCACGTCTGCCAAAAGAGAAAGCTGCATTTTCATTTTTATTGGCAGTTATCGCTTTATTTTCGCCAAATTTTATGGTAACATTATCGGTATTGTCTGTATTAAACGACCAATTGATTGTAGTTCCTACTGGGACAGACAGGTCGCCAATATTACTCAAACTTTCGTTGCTTCGTTGGGTATATGCGGGGTAATTCAGGCGTACAAAGAAATCGGTGATGTTAGGTTTTTTCAAAACATTCAGGGTGTAATTTTTTGAGTTTACACCCGCCGAAAATAATCTAAATGGTGTTTCTTTTTGTACGTTCACAAATTTATATGTAAATGTGTTGGCATCTTGTTTCGTCAAGCGGTATTGGTAGTTGTCCACATCAATATAAACCTCGTTGGGCAGCGCCGAGCCGGAAACATTAACCGTCAAATCATAATCCCCATATTGTATTACTTGCAGTTTTTCAGCTTTAATATCAAATTGGAAAGGCGCGGGACGTTCAAATTCTGTACTGTTATTGATGAGGCGAACGGCACTTTCGGTGATAATGGACGAGTCGAAAAATAGTAAAAATAGCAACAATGCTAACGGTGGCATGGCATAGCGCAAGTATTTTTTATTTTGAGCTAAATTGATAGCCGCTTTGAAAGGTACAAACCGAATTTCCTCTGATTTTTGGTTGATGCTGGCAACTATCAAAGATTGGTCGGTAACCGTAAGAGCTTGCTTGCGGAGTTGTAGAATATTCAATAATTTATCCTTAACAGAAACGAAGTGGTCGCCAATAATACGCGCAGCTTGCTCGTGGCTAACGGTTTGCCCTAACCGGAAATAGTGCATTAGCGGAAGCAGTACCCACCAATAAAACGAGGCAGCAGTTATACCCAAAAAAGTGTAAAAGAGAAGTTTGCGAGTGGTGGTGCTAAAATAAAAATAATATTCGAGAACATTAAATAAAACAAACAAACCAACCACTAAGCCGATGCAGTACAACGCGCCACGAATGAACTGATTGACATAATATTTGCGAATAAATGTATCTAACTGATCTATGAGCAACAAGTAATTGTCTCGCATGAGTAAGGAATTTATTGTCCAATAAAACGCAAAAACAGGGAGTTTTGTTGTACGTTTTTTTAGTAAACAATGTTACTTAAAATGCTCAAATACATAAGTTTGTGTGCCTTGCGTGAGCATTATTTTTTCTTTTCTTTAGGTTTTTCGGCAACGGGTGTGCCTAACCATTTTTCTAAAGCAGCGTAGGCGATTTTCTTCTGCTCGGGAGCTAAGTCTGTAATCCTAGCACGGTGTGTACCATCATTCACAACAAATTTTAAGGCATCACCTTTTCTGTTCAACTCTACTGCGGTTGCGCCCCATGGGTCGTATTCGCCATAAACGAAAATCATTCTATCCACTTTCTTGCGTAAAAATTTTTTCATTTTTCTGAGGTATGACTTCGTGAAAGTAGGCGCGGCAACGGTTTTTTCGGCAATAACAAAACTAGGGTATTTTTCATTTTTTAACCATTTTTTAAATCGCGGAATTTCGTAGTCATATTCATAATAACCTAATTGCGAATAAAATTGATAATATGAAGGCGCGAAGAAGCGGATACTTTTTTCATCAAACCAACCCAATGCTGGAATGACACTATTCAGGTAATTAAACAACGAATCGTTGCCTACTGTTTCGGATGGAATCGCCTCACAATGTCCGCTCCACTGCCAAAATGAAAACTCATATTCTAACACCGTATAATCATACATCGTTTCTGCATCTGCAACTGTATTGAAATCACCGCCATCTTGGCGATATTTTTGTTCGAATATTGGTAGTATATCTCTTTTTCTTTCCAACATAATTTGCTGGAAGTTGCGTATTTTTTCTCTGCATGGTGCATCCCCGACGGTATCAAAAAATTTGCCGATGCGCGGGTCAGTCTTTTTAAAATTTACAGGAGCAACGTGTGCCACAGAAGCATCAGTATCATCAGGATAAAAAACTTCGTACGAAAGAGTTGTCATGCCACCCTTGCTGATACCCGTTGCCACCCATTTGCCTTGATAAAATTCGCGGAAGAGTTGACGGATATAATGATAATCAGCTGCGGCTTGCTCTACCGTAAGGTATTCCCAATCAAGCGGAGCAGTTGGTGTTGATGCCAAAAAATAGCGATGCTCCACCACAATCGAATTACCGTCAAATAAGTCTGCAACGCCTACCGAAGCATCAGGATTAGCGGCGTATTCGGCGCCATACCCTTCGGTAACTATGACGGTAGGGTTGTTGGCATTGCGGTGGCGGATGAATAATCTTTGCATAAATTTTGGGCTGTTCATGTTGTTGTGATTCAACATCTGCGGAAGCATAACTTTGTAAAATTCATTACAATTTTTGGCTTCTAATACAGTTACCTCTGCACCCGGAATGGCAGTCAGAAAATTATAAAGTGGTGTATTCGGTTGTGCTTGTGCAAAAATGCTTTGACAGAAAAATAAAGTAAGAACGAACAGCAAAGATTTTTTCATAAAGATTGATTTGATGATTGATGTAATAATTGATTAATCCGAACACTCGACCAAGTAATTAGCCCTTGAGCCAATAGATAGGTCAGCATAACCCAAAAGCCGACGAATGGAATATGGAGTGGGGTAAACTTATTTAAAGCTAACATAGTATCGGACAAATAAAATAGGCAGACACCCAAAAATAAACGCCAAAAAAATATAGGCGGCAACTGCGATTTCAGTTGATACACAACAATTACCATAATGGTGATAACTATGCTATATAGCACTACCGGAGTTCGTAGGTTTTTTGCAAGCCAATGCCATAGATACGTATCCATCCAAATCAATAGCCCGATAAATATTAACGAAAGGAAGAGAAATGGCTTCGGATGTCGGATTTTGTAAGTTCCAAAAGCGATGGTATAACAAATTTGTGCAATCAGGAATCCACCTAACCCCAACATGAAATTAACTTCACTGTCGCTGATTAAAAAGGTGTCACCCCAACAAGAAAGCAGCAAAGCAGCTAATATTAACTTGGCAAATGGTGTAAATGATTGGCGGGTGGAACGATAAAAATATCCTGCCAACAGTATCATCAAAAAGGGTTTGGTATAATCTCCCAGCCGTTGAAACTCAAACAAACGTGCTAACAGATGAATTATTGAAAGTATGCCATAACTTGTCAGCCAATGGTCTTTTTTAAATATTAAATTTGGCATGGTCGAAAAAATGTAGGTGCTAAGATAGAAATTTGCTTACCTTTATAAAACTCCACATAGTAATTTGTGTCAATTTTTTTCATCAACTTTTAAATTGAGATTAAACTTTATGAAAACAATACAATTTTTTCTGACTTTTTTACTTATCACAACGCTTGTACAGGCGCAAGTTTGTGATGATATATACTATATGTCTAAAGCCGGACAGTACATTGAAATCACACAATACGATGCTAAGCACAAACCTACAATGGTACAATATTCAAAAGTGTCTGCTTTGGAATCTATACCGAATGGTGTGAAATTTAAAATTCATTCAAAAATGGAAATGCTGGATGAAAAAGAAAAAGAAGACACCCCATTTAAAGAGTTTGAGATAGATATGGAATGTCGTGATGGTGTTTTTTACTTAGACTTTGCGGATATATTTCGGATGCAACCAAACTACAATAAGGAGATGGATGGCCAAGAAATAGGTATGGAAATCTCTGGCGACCACTTGGCGTTTCCGAGCAATATGAAACCGGGCGACCTGCTGCCGGATGCGACAACCAAAATTTCGATGATGAATGGTATGATGAATATTACCTCTCGCACGATAGAGCGGAAAGTAGAAGCGGAGGAATCCGTCACTACATCGGCGGGCACATTTACTTGTTTGCGGATTTCGCAAACTTCGGTAATGGAAATGTTAGGTACACGCAAAAGCAAATCAACCATGTGGCTCGCCAAAAATATTGGCATCGTAAAAATGGAAAACTTCGATAAAAAAGGCAAACTCTCAGGCAGTATGGAAATGACCAAGTTGGGGCGATAGTAAAATTATTTCATCAAAATATGGCTACGAGTTAGCAAGTTGGGTTTGTTGTTTGGCGGAAGTACGCAGGAAATAAAACCCTATTAGGTCTATTATTGCCAGATAGCCCACCATATTCCACAGATAGAAATATCCTTTTTTTGCAATTATTTGTGTGCCAATGAGCGGTGCAATGATATTCGCTGTTGAATATGCAATAGAGTAAAGTGCCATGTATTTCCCTTGACTATTTTTATCTGCAAAACTAACCACCAAATTGGTGGAAAAAGGCATAACGAGTATTTCCCCAAAGGATAGCCCAATGATGCAAATTAAGGAGCAAACGATTGCCGGAACTGAAAGGTTCAATGTAAAATAAGACACTGCATACAGCAATAAACCAGCTTGAATCAGACGTATTTTTGAATAGGAATTTTCGATGCGGAATATAAGCGGCATTTCTAACAGCACTACTAACAATCCATTGAACCCCACCAATAAACCTATTTCCGACTCATTAAATCCTAAGCCTTTCTCAAAATATAAGGGCACCGTCCAGAGGAGTTGTAAAAACACATACGCATTGATAAATGTCAAGAAGATAAAACTTAGATAATGCCAGTCAGTATACGGATTAATTGGCGGCGGTGCAGATTTTTTCTCTTGTGTTTCTAAAGTTTTGGTTTGGATGGCTTCGTTTCTAATAATGCGTAACTCTTTGTTAAATGTAATGAATGCTGCCGCAAACAGGCACGTTATTCCGTCGCCAATAAACAACCATTTCCATCCGACATGAAATGCCAAAAAGCCACCTAACGCAGGGGCAACCGTCCAGCCTAAATTAAAAGCTAAACGCAATAATGAGTAGGAGCGAGTGTAAGTTTCGGGAGTGGCGGCGCGTGCTACGGCTGTAGAATTTGCTGGACGGAATAACTCGGATACTAAACTGAAGAAAAATAATGTGCCACACATCGTCCAATATTCCGTTACAAACATCATTACAAATAATATAATGCCATTAAACGTAAGGCTGATTTTCATGATGTCAAAAGAGCCCCATTTGTCAGTTAAAATGCCGCCGATAAAATTGCCAAATACTGCTCCAATGCCAAAACAAGCCATCGCAAAACCAGCAGATTCTACGCTAAACTTTAATTCTTTAGTCAGGTATATTGTTAAGAAGCCCAAAACCATAGCCCCGCAGCGGTTGATGAAATTGGCAAAAGCTAATAACCAAACTTGACGGGTTAGCCCAGAGAATGACTCGCGCCATCGGCGCAATAAATTCATCATATAAAACTACAATGTTTTAGCAAAGATTGGTTGCGGGTGCTAAGCATTTCGCCCGATGCAGTTCAAATCTTCAAAAGCAGTTTTTAAGCGATCCACAAATTTTTTTTCTGCAGAGCGGAGCCATTTACGTGGGTCGTAATATTTTTTATTTGGCTTGTCATCACCTTCCGGATTGCCTAACTGCCCTTGCAGGTAATCTTTATTTTTATTGTAATAATCTTTCACGCCGTCCCAAAATGCCCACTGCATATCGTATCAATATTCATTTTTATTGCGCCGTATTCTATAGCTTCGCGTATCTCTTCGCGCGATGAGCCAGAGCCTCCATGAAACACAAAGTTTACGGGTGTATTGGAAGTAGTCTTAAATTTTTCTTTGATATAATCTTGCGAATTTTTCAAAATGACTGGTTTCAATTCCACATTGCCCGGTTTGTAAACACCGTGTACATTGCCGAAAGCGGCAGCTATTGTAAATCGATCGCTTACGTTGTTTAAGGCTTCGTACATTGCTGCTACTTCTGAGGGCTGGGTATATAAACGTGCGTTATCTACGTTTGTATTATCTACGCCGTCTTCCTCACCACCGGTAACGCCCAATTCGATTTCTAATGTCATACCAATTTTGCTCATGCGTTTAAGATAAGCCACGCATATTTCTATATTTTCATGTAAAGGTTCTTCCGAAAGGTCTAACATGTGCGAACTGTAAAGTGGCTGCTTGCGCGATTCATAAAAACGCTCCCCTGCATCCAATAACCCATCCACCCACGGCAACAATTTTTTTGCACAATGGTCAGTATGTAAAATTACGGTAACGCCATAAGCTTTCGCTAACGTGTGTACGTGCATTGCACCCGAGATGCCGCCCAAAATAGATGCTTGCTGTTTATCATTGGCTAATCCGCCGCCAGCAAAAAAAGATGCACCTCCATTTGAAAACTGAATAATAACAGGCGAATTCAATGCTTTAGCTGTTTCTAAAACAGCATTAGTGGAGTTCGTGCCGATAACGTTCACGGCGGGCAGAGCAAAGTTATTTTCGTTAGCGTAGTTGAATAATTCGGTTACTTCATCGCCCTGTAAAACGCCAGTGCGAAATCTTGTTTTTGTTACTGTCATAGCAAAATTATAAATTGGGTTTTGAATATTTTAATAACAATTATTTGACTAATCCTATAACACTTTTTTTAGCTCGCTTTCTAAACTGTTACGGGGATCAACAGCAACGATATTGCCATCGCGCCCGATTAAGAATGTTTTAGGAATAGATTGTATGCCATACGTTGCTGCCGGCGCAGAATTCCATTTCTTTAAGTCGCTGACGTGGTTATCCCAAGTCAGTTTATCTTGTGCGATGGCGGCTATCCAGCGTTGTTTAGAGGCTTCTATTTGTTGCTCAATGGCTGCTTGGTCTCCATTTAATCGCTCAATCGCCTGATTATCAAGCCCATCCAACGAAACGCTAAATACTGTAAAACCTTTGTCTTTATAGCGATTGTAAACATCAACTACATGGGGGTTTTCGCGGCGACAAGGTCCGCACCAACTCGCCCAAAAATCTAATAGCACTACCTTTCCTTTTAATGAACTTAGGCTACGTGTTTTTCCGTCAGGACCTTTTAAGGAAATTTCGGGAGCGGGTTGCCCAACCTGTATGGTTTGTTGCGATTGCATCATCGTAATTTGTTGCTCCATTTGGTTTACAAAATTGACGTAATCGGTTGTATAAACTGAAGTTGGAATTGCAGATTTCATTTTTTGACTAACGGACTTATGCACATCCAAAAAATCGGGATTCCCTCTGGAAAAGGATAGTGCCAACACCATAGCAACCAAGGGGCTTTGTGTATTATTGATAGTTGTTTTTACGGTATTGACATCGTTGGTTTGCATCAAGCCTTTAATCGCAGCAATTAATGCTTCGGAATCTTTAGAGCCTTTTACTTCGTAGTTCATACCATCTAATGTATTCAAATCCGCTTTTATGGCAACTTTCTTTTCCTTTCCATCACTGATAAGCGTGATGGCTTTTTGCCCGATGCGAAGTCTATAAATGCCTTCTTGAATTCCTTCAGGAATGTTTATCGAAAAATTGCCATTAGCATCTGTGTTGCCTTTGCCAATGACATCGCTATTGTTGTTGGTAATTACAACTTTGTCTAGAAATACTTGTAGGTTGGCGGCATTCTGAAATGCGCCTTCAATGGTTGTGCCTTTTTCGGAGTTGCATGCAGCAAATATTAATACTGCCAGAAAAAAAGAAATGATTTTCAACCCTGATTTTATAGTCATACAGTTAGATATTTATGTATAAATTTTTTATAAAATGATACTTTGCAAAGGTACGTAAGTTTATTAGAAATTGTTATACCCAATTTTTTGTTTAACTTTTTGTACACAGAACTTACATATTCCTGCGATATTGCCCACCAACTGCATAAAGCGCATTTGTAATTTGCCCTAGTGAGCAATGCTTCACGGCTTCCATCAGTGCTGCAAATAGGTTGCCATCGCGAACCGCCACTTGCTGTAAATTTTTTAATGAGGCAGTTGCTTTATCTGCGTCGGTAGCGTGTAATCGCTCAAGTGTTTTAATTTGTGCAATTTTCTCGTCCCCTTCTGCGCGAATAACCTCTTTCGGTGTTACAGTTGGTGAGCCGTCTTTGCTCAAAAAAGTATTCACCCCGATAATCGGGTATTCACCTGTATGTTTCAACATTTCATAATATAAACTTTCTTCCTGAATTTTGCCGCGTTGATACATCGTTTCCATTGCGCCCAACACACCGCCACGCTCCGTGATGCGGTCAAATTCCATCAATACAGCTTCTTCAACCAAGTCAGTCAATTCCTCAATGATGAACGAGCCTTGAATCGGGTTTTCATTTTTTGCTAAACCTAATTCGTGGTTGATGATTAATTGTATTGCCATAGCGCGGCGCACGCTTTCTTCCGTAGGTGTAGTGATAGCTTCATCGTATGCGTTGGTGTGTAGTGAGTTACAGTTATCATAAATAGCATATAAAGCTTGCAGCGTGGTGCGGATGTCGTTGAAAGAAATTTCCTGTGCATGTAACGACCTACCAGATGTTTGAATATGATATTTCAATTTTTGTGAACGCTCATTTGCATTATATTTGTACTTCATGGCTTTCGCCCAAATGCGGCGAGCAACACGCCCGATAACAGCATATTCGGGATCAACACCATTAGAGAAAAAGAAAGACAAATTCGGGGCGAAATCGTCCACATTCATCCCTCGCGAAATATAGTATTCCACGTAAGTGAATCCGTTGGCTAACGTAAAGGCTAACTGTGATAGCGGATTGGCACCGGCTTCTGCAATGTGATAGCCCGATATTGAAACCGAATAGAAATTGCGTACATTTTTTTCGATAAAGTAAGCTTGCACATCGCCCATTAAGCGTAGCGAAAATTCTGTTGAAAAAATACAAGTATTTTGTGCTTGGTCTTCTTTTAAAATGTCAGCCTGCACCGTGCCACGCACCGATGATAACGCTTTATTTTTTAGCTGGTTATAAGTATTTTCATCTAAAACTTCATCACCAGTTATGCCCAGTAGCATTAATCCCAAACCAGTATTAGTTGGTGGCAAATCGCCGTTGTAGGTTGGCGGATTATCGCCATATTTTTCTTTCAGCTTTTGTTTGACAAGATGCTCCAAATTATTTTCGCGGATATACAATTCGCATTGCTGGTCAATGGCTGTATTCATAAAAAACGCACACACTGTAGCTGCCGGACCGTTTATGGTCATAGAAACAGAGGTGCGGGGGTCGCATAAATCAAATCCTGAATACAATTTTTTTGCATCATCCAAACAACAAATACTCACGCCAGAGTTGCCTATTTTCCCGAAAATATCCGGTCGATAATCGGGATCTTCGCCATACAAAGTAACGCTGTCAAAAGCGGTGGATAATCGCTTGGCAGGCATATCAGCAGCTACATAATGGAAACGCCTGTTGGTACGCTCCGGTCCACCTTCGCCAGCAAACATTCGTGTAGGGTCTTCTTCTTTTCGTTTAAAAGGAAATACGCCTGCAGTATAAGGAAACTCTCCCGGTACGTTTTCTTGCAGTTGCCAACGGAGGATGTCCCCCCAATCACGGTATTTTGGCAGCGCAACTTTGGGTATGCGAGTATGTGCCAATGATTTTGTTGAGGTGACTACCGTAATTTCTTTGCCTCGAACGTCGTAGGTGAATTCATCACCTGCATATTTTGCTTTAGTTGCCTCCCAATCAGCTATTAATTTTTTACACTCTCCGGCTAATTGCCTCTCGGTATTTTCTTTTAAAGTTGTGATAGCTTCGATTGGGCTGCCCAAGAGTTGTTGTGTTTGCTGGATACCAAATAACTGCCTTGCCGTTTCGGATTGTTTTTCAACCCATTCGTCATAGCGCCGATTGTTTTCAGAAATTTCGGAAAGGTAGCGTGTGCGATGCGGCGGAATGATATAAATTTTTTCACTCAACACACCTGCATTACCGAATTTGGATAACAAAGTTGCACCTGTTTTCTCAACTAATTTATCCATCGTTCTTCGATAGAGATTGTTCATGCCGGGGTCATTAAATTGCGAGGCTATCGTTCCAAAAACTGGCATCGTATCTAAGGGTTCGTCCCAGAGGTTGTGGTTGCGTTGGTATTGTTTACGGACATCGCGCAAAGCATCTAAAGCACCGCGTTTGTCGAATTTATTAAGTGCAATTAGGTCGGCAAAATCAAGCATATCAATTTTTTCTAACTGCGTTGCTGCGCCATATTCGGGTGTCATAACATATAGTGATACATCAGCAAAATCTAATATTTCTGTGTCAGATTGCCCGATGCCCGATGTTTCAATGATAATAAGATCGAATTGCGCTGCCTTTAAAATATTCAATACTTCCGGTATGTGTTTGCTCAATGCCAAGTTGCTTTGGCGCGTGGCAAGTGAACGCATATACACACGATCGCTGTTGATAGCATTCATACGGATGCGGTCGCCCAACAATGCGCCGCCTGTTTTCCTTTTTGAAGGATCTACGGAGACGACTGCAATACTTTTATCGTCAAAATCTAACAAAAAACGCCGTATCAATTCATCCACCAAACTTGACTTGCCTGCACCACCTGTACCTGTAATACCTAAAATTGGAGCTTGTTTCAAATTATGTTGCAAGCGATGCACCTCATCCATAATAGGTTGTACTAATTCTGGCTCGTTTTCTACGGCAGAGATTAGCCTTGCAATGGCACGGTCGCTAATATTTCTTTTGACTACATTGAGTATATCGTTTTGTTCCAATTGTTCGCTTTCGCTATAAGCCGCTTTGATGGCGGACTTCCAACGCTCCATGTTCAGGTTGCCAGTAGGAAAATCGCATTGATGCAAAACATCATTTATCATACCTTGCAGCCCCATTGCTCTACCATCATCAGGCGAATAAATGCGTGATATTCCGTAGGCGTGTAATTCCTCTATTTCTGCGGGTAGGATGGTGCCACCCCCTCCGCCAAAAATTTTGATATGCCCTGCGCCACGCTCGTGCAATAGGTCGTACATATATTTAAAAAACTCATTATGTCCACCCTGATACGAAGTGATGGCTATGCCTTGAACATCTTCCTGAATGGCAGTAGTAACAATTTCGTTAACAGAGCGGTTATGCCCTAAGTGGATAATTTCAGCACCTGACGATTGCAAGATGCGGCGCATGATATTGATAGCGGCATCGTGCCCGTCAAATAGCGATGCTGCGGTGACAATTCTTACTTTATTTTTAGGTTGATATGGTTGTTGGTTCTGCATAATTTAAAACTGTTTGGAAAGGGTATGGTTTAGATGCTGTTAAAGTTAAATAAAAACTTAGTGGATTCTATCGCCACGTACTTCAATTTCTTTTAAAAGAGAGGCTTCAAAAATGAGATACTCGTGCCATCTTTTTCTGACTTTTGCTATGCCAAAATACAATTCAGCTAAGTCCAGAAATAAGCGATAATGTGCAGCTTCGGCAACCATAAAACGATGGTAGAAGTCGCACAATTCAGGATCGGTTAAGTGCAAAGAAAGTAAACGAAACCGCTCACAACTGCGTGCCTCTATTAAAGCACAAGTGAGCAACTTTTCTAAAAAGCGCATTTCATTACTACCGCCTTTGGTTTGAAAAGCCAATAACCCATTTACATAAGCATCTTTGCGTTGTTGCTTTAATTGTAATCCTCTTTTTTCTAACTCCTTGAGTACCATTCTGAAATGCCCCCATTCTTCTGTAACAATAGGAGCTAATTGATGCACCAACTCCGTTTTGTCTGGGTAAGTTTGAATTAGAGAAATACAAGCAGTTGCTGCCTTTAGCTCGCAATAAGCATGGTCGGATAAAATTGCCTCTAAACTAATTTCGGCTAAATCTACCCAACGCGGGTCGGTCGGTAATTGTAATCCTAACGTAGTTAATTGCAGCATAATGAATCACAATGAGTAATAATTAATTATTATTTTTGTGGCGATGCAAATTTAAGAAATTTATGCAAATAAAAATTATTTCCGCAGGTGCAGGCAGTGGTAAAACGCATCGCTTGACTCAAGAAATGTGCAATTTACTTTCTGTTGGAGCGATTCGCGCAAAGGGTATTATTGCCACGACATTTACCAATATGGCTGCTGCCGAATTGCAAGAACGTGTACGGATTACGCTATTGCAAAAAGGAGAAACTGTTGCTGCCGACGAACTAAGCAATGCGCTTATCGGAACTATACACAGCTTGGGTACAAAGTTATTACAGCGTTTTGCCTTTGAAGCAGGCGTATCACCAGAAGTAACCGTAATGGCAGATGACGACCAGCAGTTTATTTTTAACAACGCACTTTCAAATATATTAGAAGAAGATTTGGTGAACGAAATGGAGGCGCTTTCTGAGCGTTTGGGATTTAACAAAACAGGTTTTAGTAAATTGGATTGGCGTACACATGTGCAAGATATAACACAACAGGCGCGACTAAATAATTTTGCGGAAGCAGATTTGGTGCACAGTAAACAACAATCTATTGAATCTTTATTGACAATTTTTGGAACACCTTCAAGCAACGATGCTGATTGGTGGCAACAACAACTCAACATACACTTGCACCAAGCACTCAATGCTATCAATGAAAATAGCGCAGACACCACCAAAGTAACCGCAGATGCTAAGTTAGTACTCCAACAAGCCATTCAAGAAGTTGAATCACAAAAATATTTGGCGTGGCATCAGTGGGCGAAATTGAGTAAATTAGAAACGAGTACTAAAAGCAAAGAGTTGGTCAGTGATTTGAAGGAGTTTACGGA
>JAGOHC010000064.1 GCA_017996375.1 Saprospiraceae bacterium
GCATCAGTATGCCTTGTAGTAATGGTGTCAGTTTCATTGCATTTGTTGTAATTGTACTATTCATAAACACGAAACGTATGCTTGCGGTAATAGTTTGCATTTTTGGCGATAAGCAGTTTCGCATACGCTATAACGCCTTGCCGAGTGTTGGTATTGCAAAAATACTAAGACATTGCCGCCATCCAAATTTTACTTATAAGCAGTATTGGTGTTATACGAAAACATTATATCAAAATTTGCGCGACAACCACCGTTAATGCCAAAATATACCAATAAAAACGTACTAATCTACAAACAGTTATTGTTTTTCCTTTTAAAAAAGCGTACATTTGCACCGCTTTTTGATAAGCTTGGTTGCATGGCTTAATTTTTGAACGGCACAAGTAACTGTTTCATACTTATTTACGTAAGACAATGTTCAGGCTTATCTGGAGTTAAATATCTACAAAAATTATAAGTTATACAAATGGCATTAATTGGTAAAATCAGAGACAATAGTTGGATACTCATCGGATTGGTGGGCTTGGCATTAGCTGGCTTTATCCTTATGGATATGGTGAGTTGGAGTAACCGCGGTGGCATGGGCGGGCAATTCACTATGGGCAAAGTTGCCGGAAAAACAATCGATTGGAACGACTTCCAACGCTCCGAGCAAATTTTGTATCAAAATGCACAAGGCGACCCATTCGGCAGACGAAACTCCCTTTGGAACTTTTTCGTGGAAGAAGCTATTGTTAGTAAAGAGGCAGATGCCTTAGGTTTAGGTGTCGGCAAAGATGAATTGAAAGACCTACAGTTCGGTAACAATTTAAGTCCAATTATTCAACAACGCTTCGGCGACCCAAACACGCGACAAGTAGATGTTAAGCGTTTGATGGAAATTAAACAAGCGATTGAAAAAAATCAGTTGCCACCGCAGTTGCGCGAATATTGGGCGGAACAAGAAAAAGAAATCATTAAAGACAGATTGCAGAGTAAACTCACCGCGTTGGTGTCTAAGTCACTCTACCTCCCAACATGGCAAGCAAATCAAATTAATAACGAGCAGAATACACACGTCAGCCTCAACTACGTCAAAATACCTTTTGATAAAGTAGGTGATGCACAAGTAAAAGTTACCGATGCGGAATTAGAAAAATATTTGGCTGACAATAAAGCCGTTTATACACGTGATGAAGAAACACGTCGCATCGCCTATGTTTCATTTCTTGTGCGTCCTACGGCTGCGGATAGTGCAAAAATCAATAGCGAAGTGGCTGCATTAGTAGCGCCGTTCCGCGAAACTACGGATGATTCCTCTTTTGTGGAAAATAATTTAGGCATCATTGACGGCAACTACTTCCGTAAAGATCAACTCAGTCCGGCTATTGCAGATATTGTAATGACGCAACCTGCCGGAAGTGTTTATGGTCCATATCAAGAAGGCAGTGCCATCAAAGCCGTTAAAATTTTAGATAGAAAAGTTGTCGCAGATTCCGTGCGCTCGCGTCATATCCTTATAGGAGCACAAGATGCTGCCGGTTTAGCAACTGCACAAAAAACTATTGACAGCTTGAAGACTTTGGTAGAATCGGGTGCCGTTTCTTTCGATTCATTAGCTGCACGTTACGGGCAAGATGCAACGCGCACAAAAGGTGGCGACTTGGGTTATGCTGCTCCGGGCAATATGGTAAAGGAATTTAATGACCTTATCTTCTTCCGTGCAGAGCCTAAAAAATATTACACCGTAACTACCCAATTTGGTGTCCACTTAGTACAAGTTACCGATAAGAAGTCAAGTGGAAAAGTTGGCGCAAGATTGGCGTATTTACAACAGCCGTTAATACCAAGCAAAGAAACGCAAGATAGCGTGTATCAAGTAGCATTGGAGTACGTCAGCAAACATCGCACATTGGAAGAAATGACAAAAACAGCTGCTACTAATCCAGCAGAAAAAATAGAAACAACCGGACCATTAGCTAAAAACGATTTTCATCTCGGCACTTTGGGTGGAGGCAACTCCGGCAGGGAAGTGGTGCGTTGGGCATTTGGTCAGGGCACTAACAACAATAATGTGAATGTTGGCGATGTTTCGCGTGAAATATTCTCATTTGAAAACCAACAAGATAATTATCTTGATAAATATATCGTTGTTGCACTGAAATCCGTTCAGCCGGCAGGCACACCAACATTGGCAAATGTTCGTGACGAAATAGAAATGCAGGTAAAAAATATCAAAAAAGCAGAACTGATGAAAGGGCAAGATTTGTCAGCCTTAGCAACACAGTATGGCTTGAAAATTGATACTGCATCAACCGTTGCTTTTAACGCCATGTTTGTTCCGGGCATCGGTAGCGAGCCTAAATTGGTGGCAGCAGCTTTTAGTGCCGCGCCTAATACAAAATCGGCAATTGCCGGCAATACCGCATTGTTCGCCTATCAGGTGACGGGCAAGGAACAGCCTTCCGGTACGCCGATGGATGTGGCAACCATCCGCCGCCAAGTGTTAGGCATGCAACAAAGCCAAGTGCGCGGACGACTCATGCAAGCACTCACGAAAAAAGCAAATGTGCAAGATAATAGAGCGAAGTTTTTCTAAACTAAGCGCGTAATAAATACCTCCTACCGTACGAATATTCTTTTTATTTACAAAATATTCGTAACAACAAAATAATACAACCATTCGGGATGCGCAAAGAATCCCGAATGGTTGTATTTGTAAAAAATTATTACCAAAACATATTACATAATTTTATTACACAAAATTTAACACAATGAACATTGCAGTTGTAGGAACAGGGTATGTAGGTTTAGTAACGGGCACCTGCTTCGCAGAAACGGGAAACAACGTCATTTGCGTAGATATTGACCAAAAGAAGATAGCGCGTATGCAAAATGGCGAGATACCTATTTTTGAACCCGGTCTTGACCTCCTCTTTGAACGAAACGCCAAACAAGGCAGACTTAGCTTTACCACCGATTTGGCAGCAGCCATCGAGAAAGCACAGATTATCTTTTTGGCATTGCCAACGCCACCAGGTGAAGATGGCTCCGCCGATTTGAGCTATATATTAGGTGTAGCCAAACAACTTGGCGAACTCATCAAAAAAGATTATAAAGTTATTATTGACAAAAGCACCGTACCAGTAGGCACCGCCGAGCTGGTATATAATGCCGTTGCTAAAAAAGCGAACACGAAATTTTTTGATGTGGTTTCTAACCCCGAATTTTTGCGCGAAGGCGTTGCGGTAGATGATTTTATGAAGCCCGACCGTGTTGTGGTGGGTACTTCTTCCGAAAAGGCTCGCAAGGTGATGCGCCAACTGTACGAACCGTTTGTCCGACAAGGCAACCCCATTATTTTTATGGATGAACGCTCCGCCGAAATGACTAAATATGCCGCTAACTCCTACCTCGCCATGCGTATATCGTATATGAACGAGATGGCAAACCTCTGCGAAAAAGTAGGTGCCAATGTGGATATGGTGCGTATTGGTATGGGTAGTGATGCTCGCATAGGCAAGCGATTTCTGTTTCCGGGCATCGGCTACGGAGGCAGCTGTTTCCCTAAGGATGTGCAAGCATTAGCAAAAACTGCTGAGGACTTTGCTTACGATTTTAAAATTTTAAAATCGGTGATGAACGTTAATACTATTCAAAAAACGGTATTAGCAAAAAAAATTCGAGAGTATTTTAAAAATAAATTGAGTGGAAAAACCTTCGCTATCTGGGGTTTAGCATTCAAGCCAAACACCGATGACATCCGCGAAGCACCTGCGCTGTACCTCATAGATGAGCTGTTAGAAGCCGGAGCTAAGGTTAGAGCTTATGATCCGGAGGCAATGAAAAATGTTAAAAATATTTACGGCGATAAAATCTTTTTTGCTGATGATGAATACGATGCAGCACGCAAGGCAGATGCCCTCATCATTGCTACGGAGTGGAATGAATTCAGAACGCCAAATTTTGAAAAATTGTTCAGGTTACTTAAAAGCAAAGTTATCTTTGACGGGCGTAATTTGTACGATTTAGATAAAATGAAAGACCTCGGGGTACATTATCAAAGCATTGGGCGCGAGATAATTAAGCCGAAATAAGTAGCGTTTTACGCGTAGGCAAAAGCCATTTTACGAAAGTAGAATGGCTTTTGCCTTTAGCGTGATGCAGTTGAGATATCCTTATTTAAGTAACGAAACTTCTTCCTCAAACACGTTTAATTTTAGCACCGATAGCGTTCAGGCGCAAATCAATATTTTGATAGCCTCTGTCTATTTGATGTATGGAACTAATGACGCTTTTTCCTTTTGCCGAAAGTGCTGCAATGAGTAGTGCTACACCAGCGCGAATATCGGGCGAAGTCATTTGAATTCCGCGAAGTTGATATTGGCGGTTCAACCCGATGACTGTGGCGCGGTGTGGGTCGCAAAGGATAATCTGCGCTCCCATATCAATTAGTTTATCTACAAAAAACAGACGACTTTCAAACATCTTTTGGTGTACCAATACGCTGCCTTTAGCTTGTATTGCCATCACCAAAATAATACTCATGAGATCGGGGGTAAAGCCGGGCCACGGTGCATCATAAATCGTCATAATTGAGCCATCAATGAAGGAAGCTATTTCGTAGGTTGCTTGTGCTGGCACATGAATATCATCACCTTGAATATTTATCTGTACGCCCATACGGCCGAACACAGGCAGGATGTTGCCCAATTCTTTAACGTCTGCATTTTTAATGGTTATATCCGACTGGGTCATGGCTGCCAAACCGATAAAACTGCCTATCTCAATCATATCCGCCAATAGGCGATGCGTTGTGCCGTTGAGTTTGGCAACACCGTGTATCGTCAATAAGTTTGAACCCACGCCTTCAATTTTTGCGCCCATGCGGTTTAGCATTTTGCAGAGTTGTTGTACATAAGGCTCGCAAGCGGCGTTATAGATAAGTGTTGTGCCTTGCGCCATAGTTGCCGCCATAATGACGTTTGCCGTTCCGGTAACGGAGATTTCGTCCATAAGGATATATGCTCCGTTTAGTTGCCTTGTTTCTACGAAGTAGGCTTTTTTGTCAGCATCATAGTTAAATTGTGCGCCTAATTTTTCTAAACCTAAGAAGTGGGTATCTAATCGCCTACGACCAATTTTATCACCGCCGGGTTGTGGCAGAAAGGCTTTGCCAAATCGTGCGAGGAGTGCACCAATCAACATCACAGAACCTCTGATGCGCCGCGCATTTTGCTGAAATGCTTCGGAATAGATGAAATCTATGTTAAGGTTTTTGGCGCAAAAAATGTAATCGCTTTCGGATATTTGTTCGACACTCACGCCCAAGCCACGCAGTAGGTCGAATAGCGAATGTACGTCTAATATGTTGGGTATGTTGTTGATAGTCACGCTATCTTCGGTAAGCAATACGGCACATATTACTTGAAGGGCTTCATTTTTAGCACCTTGAGGTTGCAATTCACCATGCAGGCGTATGCCGCCTTCTACTTCAAAAGCGTCTGATTTACTCATCTTATGTTTTTAAATTCGTAGGATGGGCTTCTGAAAGCCCCCGCGAATTTAGCACAAAATGAGTAATGTAGGGCTATAAAATAAAAACGTATTCCTATAATTTTACTTTCACTCCGGTTAGGATAGATAAGTTACTGATTTGGTCTTTCGATGGACCGATACCAGATTTTGTAATGTAATGCTGGTAGGTTGGTTGCATGAACAACGCCCAACGTGAAGACAGCCCATATTCGGCGCCAACTCCAAAATTTGCTGTGAAGTAATGATTTCGTTCTAATTCGCCACCGTCGAGCAGCCCACCGTCAAATACTTTTTTGTCAATGATGGCATTGTCGTCAGCTTCGATGCGTGCAAAAATATTTGGGTTGCCGTAGGTGGTTTCGCGCTTAGCATACTCGGCACTTAACACAATATGTGCGGACAAGCCGGCGAGTCCGTACATTTTCCATCTGCCTTTTTCAAAAAAGCGATATTGTGCACTAACTGGAATATTTAAGGTGCTTAGCGAAAAATTGCGAAACTCTTTAGCGATAAATCCGCCTTGTAAAATACTGCCAAAAATTTCTTTGATGTTGCGTGGTGTATATTCAATAGCTGCATAGGTTGCCCCTGCCGAAAATTCCCATTTAGAAGAGAGCAAGGATATTGCGCCACCTGCGCCATAGCCTAAGGAGGTTCTATTAAATCCGTTTTGTTCGTAGTCTGAATCGTAAGGTGTTTGTATGTAGTTGTAGTTGCCAGTTGAGAACATTGCCAAACGCACAGAAGACTTTTGGAGTAGGCGCAATACGCGAGGAGTATTGTTGCTTAACATTGGCTCATTACACGAAAAAGCCGGGAAGGGTTGTGCTAGTGGAGCTAATAATACCACCGGACTGCGTTGCTGATAGCCATTATTTGGCGTTGGTGCAATTGTATTTTCTTTGGTCTGCGGGGTGTAGTTGAGTGCTGCTGCTGTTGGTTGTTCTGGTTTTTGTAAAATGGCTGCAAATTGCTCTGCTAAATAATAAGGGGAGTCATCAACAGGTGCATGGGTGGTTGCAGGGAGCATCATATCGCGCTGTGCGTTTATGGCGTTTCTTTCTTCGGGTTGTGCTGTGGTTTGTTTCTTGGATGCAGTATTGCTGCTTGCAATTTTATGGGTATTCATTTTTTGATATCCCGATTTTGAGATGACCTGCTCTTTTGGTTGGGTGTGTTTATTTGTTGTTGCGTTAGGTGTTGCTGCGTTTGTTTTTAATTCTTGTGCATAGTTGTTGCGTTGCTGCACCGCAGGAGTAACATTTATGTCAGTATCAAATTGTATAATACTGAGTAACAACAACACTACCGCCGCAATTTCCATCAACTTGTATTGATGTACGCGCTGTTGTATTTGTTGTAGGTAATCCAGATGGGCTTCCATTTTGTGCCAATGCGTATGCTGCGAAGCTACGCGATAGCTGCGTATCTGCTCACGAACGGCTTCGTCTAATGCTTGCGGTTCAGCATCAAACCTGTCAAGGTGTTGCGCTAACTGCTCCCAATGCGTAGTATTGTAAGTAGGGGCTATGTTAGTAAGTTTATCTTTTATGACTGTATCAAAAGAAGAGGGAGCAGTAGCATCCAGTTGTTCTTCGAACAACGCCCAATGCTTCGGTTGAAAAGTGGCATTATTTGGCTGTAGTTTTTTGCGAATCGTATCATCAAACTGCTGCTCGTTAATCTTCATGCTCGTTAATTGCGTTTTTTTTCACGAAATGATCTGATAATTGTACTTGTAGTTTTGCACGCGCCTTCACCAGGTTTGAGCGAGAGGTGCTTTCGGTTATCCCTAACTCATTGGCAATTTCTTTGTGGGAGAATCCTTCTAATACATACATATTGAACACCACCCTGTATGCAGGTGTGAGTTCTTGTACAGCTGCCAATATTTCCTTTTCGGTAAATTGACTGAGGGCATCGGCATCGGAAGCTTTTACATAGTATGCCGCATCAAGATCTTCAGTACGGCGGCGGACGCTCTTGCGGTAATAATCAATACAGGTATTAATTACGATAGTACGCGCCCACGACACCAAAGAGGTGCCGGGTTTATACTTCCCTATATTGTTGAACACCTTGATAAACCCTTCATGCAAAATATCTACTGCTTCGTCTTCACTGCCGGCATATCGCAGGCATACACCCATCAGGCTGCCGTAAAGATCTTCGTACAGTTTTTTTTGCGCCCAGCGTTCTTGCCGAACGCAAGCATCTATGAAGGAGTATTCTTGGTGTTGCAAAGGCAGAGCTATATCCATTTAGTTAGCTTTTGTAAAGTTAATCGTTTTTTAGCAATTAAAAATAGCTCCTTTGTTCTCTCTGCACCAGAAAACGGTGGAGTCGGTGAAAATGCTGCCTGACGCTTCATTAAAAAATATGCTTGCTGTGTAAAATATTGTGTTTATAAGCTGCTTTAACGCTATTTAACCAATGAGATAATTATTTAAATGGATGCTAACCAACCATTAACCATACTTAACAAAAGTACCCTTTACTTTTGGTGCATTATTTCATGCAAAATAAATTTTTATTATGAAAAAGCACTTTGGGATTATCGCATTAACGCTTTCGAGTATTGTTGCTTCAGACGCACAAGTTACCTACGGCATAGGCATACGCGCCGGATTGCGCCTCTCCAACATCAATAGCACATCGGAGGTAGTAGATGTTTTGACGAATCGTTTTAAGAATATGAAAAGTGTAGAATGGGGGCTTGTAAATGAAGTGTCTTTCGGGAAACATTTTGCCATACAACCCGAATTAGTTTATGCAAAAAAAGGATTCACGTTGCAAGAAGGCACCAGTTTTGAAGTATTCAATACAGATATACCAGTAGGCGCAAAAGTAACCACCGAGGTAAGTTATTTGGAAATACCTCTTTTGTTGAAAGGCAAATGGGGTAATGATTTTATCAAAGGATACGTCATCGGCGGCCCGTCTGTTGGATACGCTATGGATGGCAACATTGCCACGCGCTTGCAGGCATTAATTACCTTAGATGAATGGAAAACCAACCTCAATCTTGATGCTATCAATTATAAGCGTTGGGATTGGGGTGCCGTTGCTGGTATAGGCACCGAAATTCGTGCTGGCAGCCATGGGCAGATTTTTGCTGACGCCCGCTATCAATACAATTTTACTACATTAGACAACATACCGGTAATTGACCTCACCCTCCGTAACCAAGGTATCACCTTGAGTGCCGGATACAAATATACGTTTGGCGGCACGCCTAAAAAATCGAAACGCATACCGCAAGTGCGCCGACCAAGTGCGTGACCGTGACAATAAGCATAGGTTAAATATTTTAATATTCTATTTATCAAAGTATTGGCAGTTCGTACCGTCAATACTTTTTTTGTGGCGTTAATACGGTTACATTATGCAATTTTATGGGTATAAAAGCGTACAGTTTTTTATAAAGAATACGCTATCAAATTTTTACCTATTATAAAATGGTATTATATTTGTGAAATCCTTTATGTATAATGTTTACAGAACAACACTTTCAACACTAAACGAACGCTTCCAATTATGAAGAATAACCTGTTGCTAACTTGCCTGACCCTAAGTTTTTTATGCCAAAGCATCTTATTGTCTGCCAGTACAAACGCCGATAAAATAAATTTTGTATATAACAACTTAGCTGCCGCCAAACAGCGCGCAGGCGATGAAGGTAAGCTCTGCATGGTAGTTTTTGGTGCAAGTTGGTGTCAGCCTTGCCAATGGATGGAAAAAAACACATTCGTCAATGCGGAGTTGAGTGGCTATACTAAAGAAAATATCATCGCCGTAAAAGTAGATGTAGATGACTTTGACGGGTACATCTACAAAGAGCAATACAACGTAAAGTTGTTGCCTACAATACTATTATTCAACGCACAGGGCAAGCTGTTGGAGCGCAAGGAGGAAGCCGCTACTGCTGCTGATTTATTGGCAGTACTTCAGCTGCACAACACTTCTGTCAATCGCATTAAAAGGAACGGCACCACAAGTTCACTCCCTAAGGCTAATAAACCCGTTGTTGCCAATGAAACAAAACCGAAGATAGAACCTACCGTAAAGGTTGAACCCAAAAAAGATAAAAGTAATAAACCTGCTAAAGATGTTAAGCCTACTGCAGATATGATGCGTGGCGAAGGCTTATATCGCCTCGACCTCTTGCGGCAACCATCTAAAGGTTTCGCCATACAAATTGGCGTTTACTCGCAATATGAAAATGTGCTGCGCGAAGTGGAACGACTAAAACACCTGTTTGAAATGCCCACCATTGTTCACGTAGATAAGGTGGATGGTAAAACTATTTATAAGATGCTCATTGGCGAATTTGATTCTCAAAAAAAGGCAGATGCTTTCTTGAAAAAAATGAAAGACAAAGCCGTAGATGGCATAGTAAAAGATATGGCTTATATGAAATAATAATATTATCAGGGCGGTCGGATGATACAGATATAGCCCGAAGTATCAAATATTAGAGAAGGTATGCTGGTAAAATTTGGGCAACAGGAGGTCGCGTTGCCACTATCGAAACCAATGCATAATTATTTTTAGTGGGGGAGTTTTTCTCTGAAATATCCGTACACCCAAGTTCCAGCGATAGCACTCAAAAGCATGATGCCAATAACGGTTGCTCCCGTCCCGATTTGGGCAAAGAGGGGTCCAGGGCAAGCACCCGTGATAGCCCAACCGAAGCCAAAAATTAGTCCGCCGTAAATTTGTCCTTTATTAAATTCTTTAGGTGAAATTTTAATAGCTTCACCATAAATGGTTTTGATATTGAATTTCTTGATCAGAAAAACAGAAATCATTCCCACCACTACGGCACTCCCGATGATGCCATACATATGAAACGATTGTAATCGAAACATCTCTTGTATGCGAAACCAACTTACAATTTCTGCTTTTACAAACACAATCCCAAACAAGAGACCCACAAATAGGTATTTCAAATTGTGATACCATTTATGCTCCAATTGGCTTTCGTTTACACACATCGCATCCGCCTCACGGATTTTTAGATCTTTTTCTGCATCTATTATTTGCATTGCCGTTTTTTATAGTGATAGAATGAAAGGTAAAAGTAGATTTGCCATTATAAAACCGCCGGCCATAAAGCAAATGGTGGCAATCAGAGAAGGTAATTGTAAACTAGATAGCCCCATAATGGCGTGCCCGCTTGTGCACCCTCCTGCATAGCGTGTACCAAAGCCTACCAAAAAGCCGCCTACTACCATGAGTAAAAAGCCTTTCAGCGTAAATAGCGATTGCCAATTCATAATATCTTCAGGCACGAGATTGTTGAAGTTGGTAATGCCATAGGTTGCCAATTCTTCAGCTAATTTTGGGCTAACTTCGACAGGGTTGGGGTTTGACAAAAGGCTTGTAGCTAGAACGCCACCCAGAAAGATACCAAGCACAAAAAACAAGTTCCATACTTCTTTTTTCCAATCGTATTTAAAGAATGGGATGTTGGCAGGCATACATGAGGCGCAAATGTGGCGCAATGATGAACTGATACCGAATGATTTATTGCCAATAATTAGCAGTACTGGGACGGTTAGCCCAATTAGCGGCCCTGCAACATACCAAGCCCAAGGCTGCTTTAGATATTCTATCATATTCGTTTTTACCTATTTTCATTAATTAACTTTTCTAACGCGTTAGCAGCAACAACGCCCGATTGTCGCCAAAGCAAATTGCCATTTTTGAACAAAATAAGCGTAGGAACGCCCCGCACTTGGTATGATGTCGCTACTTGTGGATTTTTATCTACGTCTATTTTAACAATATCTGCTGACGCACCCACACGATTTTTTAGATCTTTCAAGATAGGAGACATCGCTTTGCACGGACCACACCATTCGGCAAAAAAATCTACCAAAACGGGTTTGTCCTGATTTATTATTTCATGAAACGTCATGTTGTTTTTGATTTATAAATTTATAGTAAGGGCGTATATGCCAAAAATAAAGCCAACAGATTCCTTGACGATTTTATACGTAAATGTTTTTTAACAAATATCTTGATAGCTTATATTCTTCCGAGTACACAGCTTACATACGACTTTGCTTTTTTCAGCAAATTGTTATTTCCTTTTTCAGGATACCCTAAATTTGAAAGTGCCTGTATTAAACTTTCCCTTTCTACCACCCCATCAACGATAACAGTATCTGTGTCTTTGTCAATGCTTACATTTTCAACGTTGGTTATTTTCATCAAAGCAGTTTCGATGCTATTCATGCATCCGCCACATTTGATATTTTCTACTGTTATGCTTTGTTTCATTGATTTTCTTTTTTAGAAGTGTTGATACCAAAAGGCACATACAAAGGGCAAAAGCTAATGAATGAAGTGAGCGCGAAGATGATGGCCAAAATGCCCAGCACTATTGCCAATGTGCCGGAGATGATATTAGTGAAATACAAAATAGCAATCACTACAGCAACTAAAATGCGGATTGTTTTGTCTGTACCGCCCATATTTTTTTTCATGTTGTTTATTTTTTTATAAGATTAATAAATACTTCCGATTTAGCTCTTGGTGGAATGCTATTGTAGCATTCGTCCATTGTTTTTATGGTAAAGGTTGGCTCGAAAATAGGCTTGTATTCGCATGGGCAACCACCAAACGGCGGATACGGTTGATTGAATTGTTTATTGAACAAAACGCCAATTATTCTCCCATTCTCGTTCAGCAAAGATGCAGTTTTTTCTGCGTATTCTTTCCTACGAAAAGGCGGGATGGCACAAAAAAATGTTTGCTCAATAATTAAATCGTAATTACCATTGTGCTGAAAAAAATCTTCGCACGAAACTTTTACCTCTGGTTTGTCGGCAAATTTTTCTTTTAATGCTTCCACAGCTTTTGGTGCAATGTCTATCAATATAATATTTGTAAACCCATTTGCAATAAGAAACGCAGCCTCATGCGCATTGCCACAACCAGGAATGAGAATAGCCGCATTTTTGTTGGGATATTGCATCATATACTCAGAAATGGAAGGTGAAGCCTGCCCGATGTCCCAACCTGTTTCATCTTTCTGCCAACGCTCGTTCCAATAGTTTTGGTCAAGCGGATTTTCGCATTGCGTTGCGCAACATTGTATGTCCGTTACTTGGCTATTCATTAACGACTTGATTTACATTTTCCCAAGTGCCGCCATTGATTACATTTTGAAATCCGTTTTGATTTAAAATGCTTTTTGCTTGGCTGCTGCGATTACCGCTACGGCAAAAAACAACAATACTTTTCTTGTCTTTGAATTTTGCTAATTGACCCGACACCATATCTAATGGTATATTCACTGCTCCTTTTGCGCTACCGCCCGAAAATTCGTTAGGTGTACGAACATCTACTAAAAAGGCACCATTTTGTACGGCTTCTTTCAGCTCGGCGTTGTCCGTTTGTGCAAAAAGATTTTTAAAAATTCCAAACATTGTTATAATGATTATTGTGATTAATATTAGTTTAGTACTTTGCTCTGACAAACGAAATCTGTTTTGGGTATATCGGTTTTAGCGATGGCATTGAAGCCACCTTCTACTTCCGTAAAGTTTCTATAACCTCTTGCCTGTAAGATGCTTGCGGCGATCATGCTGCGGTAGCCTCCGGCGCAATGTAGGTAGAAGTGTTCTTGAGGATTAATATCATTTACCCAACTATTGATGTAAGCCAAAGGTTTGCTGTATGCTTCTTCGACGTGTTCGGCAGCATATTCGCTTTCCTTGCGGACATCAACAATTTTATTGCTACCAATTTGTACCTCCGATGCAAATTGTTCGGATGTGATGCGGTTTACGGTATCGGTTTCTTTTCCGGCGTTTAGCCAAGTTTCAAAGCCACCACCCAAATGCCCCAATACATTATCAAAGCCAACGCGGCTCAAGCGCGTTACAGCTTCTTGTTCTTTGCCTAAATCGGTAACTAATAAAATGGGCTGCTTCACATCTACAATCAAAGCACCTACCCAAGGGGCGAAGTCGCCGCTCAAGCCTATATTTATAGATTGTGGGATAAACCCTTTTGCAAATTCTTTGTCGCTTCGCGTGTCTAAAATCAAGGCATCAGTGCTTTCTGCTACCACTTCAAATTCGCTGACTGAAAGTGATTTCATTCCATGTTTCAAAACATCATCAAAACTGTCATAACCTTTTTTATTCATGGCTACATTCATACCGAAATAGGCAGGTGGCGGCAACAATCCGTCTGTAACGGCTTTGATAAATGCTTCTTTGTTGGGTTGGTTTAGTGCATAATTCATTTTCTTTTGATTACCCAAACTGTCCACCGTTTCTTTCATCATATTTTTTCCGCAAGCCGAGCCAGCACCGTGTGCCGGATAAACGGTAAGGTCGTTAGCCAGAGGTAAAATTTTGTTATACAAACTTTCGTAAAGTAAACCTGCCAATTCTTCCTGCGTCATATTGGCGGCTTTCTGTGCTAAATCGGGGCGACCAACATCGCCTAAGAAAAGCGT
>JAGOHC010000065.1 GCA_017996375.1 Saprospiraceae bacterium
CTCCTTGATAAACCCGATTCCCTGTTGCAGAAAGGCATCACTCTCGAAGAATTTCGAGGAGGCTCAACCTATTTCGCAACATTACCCACAACAGTAACTCCCGAAGATTTAGCGAAATTAGGCGTTATAAAAGTAGAAACAGTTCCAACAAATCGCAAACTTGCCGTTCAGTTAAAGGACAAAACTTATCCAAGTTGGAGCATGTTACCTAATGGAAAAATAAAGGTAGCTATTGCATTTGCAGAAAGCCTCTCAAATAACGAAATGAAAGATTTTCTTGACGAACGTAATATCTCAATCCTATCACAAGAAGTATTAAATAATCATATTTTCATTGTACAACTTTCTGATACCGAAATTCCAATCATCTCTGAACAGCCTTTTGTAAAAAGAATCGAAATCGCTAATGACGACATCCGACCGTTAATGACTGAAGCTCGTGGAAACTCCAAACTAAACGTATTAAATTCCAACATCGACGGGCAAAGAAACCTAAATGGAAGTGGTGTAACTATAGGTATTGGCGATGGAGGTACATTAGGCGGGCATATTGATATCGCTCCTTCTCGCTTGTTGTATATGACTCCAACATACTATGCAACCTTTGGCGTACATCCGGATGTAGTTACAAGTATTGCCGGTGGTGCCGGAATAATCCAACCTCGTAATAGAGGTGTAGCTCCATTATCGAGTTTTGTAATTGATAATGTAAATCTTATAATTGATAGAACTCCGACCTACCGCACTACATACAATATGGTATTAACAAATAACTCGTATGGTGGTGGTGCCGATTGTTCTTATAATGGTGAATATAATTATACGAGTAACATATTAGATAAACAATTATATACTTTAGCGGATGTATTACACCTTTTTGCATCTGGCAATAGTGGTGAGTTAAACTGTAGCCCATATCCGGTAGGTTATAATACTGTATTGAGTGCCTACCAATCGGCAAAGAATGTATTGACAGTCGGAAATTCTACAGATAGTTTTTCTGCTTATAGTCAGTCATCGAAAGGTCCAACCAAAGATGGGCGCATCAAACCGGAAGTTGTAATTACAGGTACATCTATAACTACAGCAGGAAGATTTAACGACTATTTTACAACAGTTGGAACAAGTGCGGCGACTCCGATAGCGACCGGTACGGCAGCTTTAATGGTAGAACGCTATCGCCAGCTTTCCGGTGGTACAAATCCAGCCGGCGGATTAATAAAAGCTATTTTATGTAATTCTGCAGATGATATCAGCAATCCTCATCCTGATTTTGCGACAGGTTTTGGTGTAATTAATGGCAAAAGAGCCGTTGAAACTATTGAAGCCAATCGTTATACAAGTAGTACAATCAGTACCGGAGCAACAAATAATCACACGATAAATGTTCCTTCTGGACAAGCATTATTGAAAATAATGTTATATTGGGTGGACAAAGAAGGCGACCCAGCTGCCGCTATACCATTAGTGAATAATTTAGATTTAGAAGTTGTTACGCCAAGTGGCACAACTTTCTTGCCTTGGATTCTGAACACCACTCCGGCAAATGTAACAGACATAGCTACTCGTGGTGTTGACAATTTGAACAATATCGAACAAGTGACTTTGGATAATCCTGAAACTGGTAATTACACTATTCGTGTAAAAGGGATGTCCATTCCTTCAGGTTCTCAAAAATATTATATTACGTATGATATTGTCAGCCCCAACGTAACGGTTACTTTCCCTTACGGCGGTGAAGCACTCGTACCCGGAGAAATTGAGTTAATTCAGTGGGAAGCACCCAGCAATGGCTCAAATACATTCAAGATTGAATATTCTATTAATAATGGTGCATCTTGGAATACCTTATCAAATGATGTTGCAAGTTCATTGCGCAATTTTAGCTGGCAAATACCAAGTTCTGTTACCACAACTGCTTTAGTGCGCGTTACGCAAAATGTGACTGGACTAAGCGATGTCAGCGAAGCAACTTTCAGTATTTTAAATACACCTACTAATTTTACTGCGACTGCCTATTGTGGCTCTGCAGCAGTATTAAATTGGAGCGCAGTAACCAATGCAACTGAGTATAATATTTACCAATATAATGGTGAAACTATGAATCTCATTGCAACAACGAATTTGTTAGGTGATACCATTTTTGGCTTAACAAGCGGAACAAAATATTGGTTTGCTGTAGATGCCTCAGTAAATGGCGTAAAATGCAGAAGAGCCAATGCAATTTCTGTAACTCCTTCAGTTACAGATGGTTGTCCGGCAGAAGCAGGGTTAAGCAACCTACATGTTAGTACAATTATTGGAAGACAATTTACCTCAACTGCATTAAAAACAGATGAGCCGATTTTAGTGACCTTAAACAATAACGGCGGTGCGCCATTATCACCTTCGATGATATATTACAAGCTAAATAATGGAGCTGCGGTAAGTCAAAACAGTGATGCTACAATCAACGCACAAGATTCAGCACAAATCACATTTACAGAAGGGGCTAACCTTAATGCTGTCGGTACATACAATTTAGATGCATGGGTGAGTTATCAAGATTTTAACCCTGCTAACGATTCAATCATTGGGCAAATTGTTTTAAAACAGTTAGCTAATCCGGTTATAACTTTACCATATACGGAAAATTTTAACTCGACCAATATTGGTATTTTCAATAGTACTCAAACAGGTATTCAGGGAAATGATGCTATTGATGTTCTGAATACTTCGTATTACCAATCAGAAATATTCTATGTAAATGGTAGCTACCAAAATTCGCTTCGTGTGAGTGCTATAAATAATGCCACGACAGAAGAAGGTGTTCGTATGACGGTTAATTTAAGCAACTACAACACGAATACGAACAATGTAACATTGAGCTTGAATTACCGCACAACAGGCGCGCTTATATCTAATCAAATTTATGTGCGTGGCTCAGATACTGATGTTTGGGTGCCTTTAGAAACATTATCAAACAACTTATCTTGGCAAAACTTATCAAACATAAGTATCACTACCATTTTAAGAAATGCAAATCAGCAATTTTCTTCGAGTTTTCAACTCTTGTTTCCTCCGGATGATGCAGGCAGCTATACCTTAGATAATATTAATTTCCAGTTAGGTGCAGCACTTCCTGTTGAATACAATTATTTTACCGCAAATAAAATTAACAACGACGCCATACTGAAGTGGGAGACCGATTCCGAAAAAAATTGTTTGAAATATGAAATACAAGTATCTAGTTCGGAAGATGATACTGTAAATGGACGCTTCCGCACAATTGGTACTGTTGACGGACATGGCACTACAAATCTAACAAGCAAATATCAATTCATAGATAGTGAGGTTAATAAATTTGGGAAACGGTACTATCGTTTGAAACAATTTGATTCTGATCTTTCATTCTCCTATTCTGAAATCAGGTTCGTACATTTTAACGAGAACACGACGACACTCATTAGTGCATTTCCTAATCCGACATCAGAATATATTAATCTGCACTTTTCAACTAATGATTACAATGCCACCAATATTCAACTTATTGATATCCAAGGGAAAATAGTTGCTGAAAAGCAAGTATCGCTAGGTGACGAAAATCAAATTTACTTTGAAACAAAACTGTTAAGCAGTGGCAATTATTTCTTCAAAATTACTGATTCAAAAAACATGACAACAATTATTCCAGTAATTAAAGCCAAAGACTAATTATACCAACGAAAACAATTTATTCCAAGCATCTTTGTATTTACAAAGGTGCTTTTTTATTTTTGTGTCATGAAAAATGCTTATCTATCGCAAAATTTTGTTGACAAGTTAATACAAATTGTCGGGCTAAAAAATTGCTCACAGACATATTCCGATTTGCAACAATATGGACATGACGAAACTGAAGATTTAATTTTCCTGCCGGATATTGTCGTAAAGCCAAATTCGACAGAGCAAGTCAGCCAAATTCTACAACATTGCAACCAACATAAAATCCCAATTACGGTGCGTGGCGCAGGTACTGGTCTTGCCGGTGGTGCATTACCTGTACGTGGCGGCGTGCTGCTTACAATGGAGCGTTTTGATAATATAATTGACATTGACGAACGCAACCTGCAAGTTACCGTAGAGCCGGGTGTCATTACAGAAGTATTGCAAAATGTAGTAAAAGAAAAAGGTTTGTTTTACCCTCCCGACCCTGCCAGCAAAGGTTGGTGCTTTATTGGTGGGAATATATCAACCAATTCCGGCGGACCCAAAGCTGTAAAGTACGGTGTAGTGAAAGATTATGTCCTCAATCTCGAAGTCGTTTTGCCTTCCGGCGAAATCATTTGGACAGGCGCAAACACGCTAAAAAATTCGACAGGCTACAACCTCACCCAACTGATTGTTGGTAGCGAAGGTACATTAGCCGTTGTTACCAAAATTGTTTTAAAACTTCTTCCGCATCCACATTTCAATCTTTTGCTGTTAGCGCCTTTCAGTAATGCGTTAGAGGCTTGTGCTGCCGTTTCTGCCATTTTTCGAGCAGGCATCACTCCTTCCGCACTTGAATTTATGGAGCGAGAAGCTATTGAATGGGCAATACGCTACACTGGCGATGCAACAATTTCTTTGACAGAAAATACGCAAGCACATTTGTTGATTGAACTGGATGGCAACTACTTGGACACCTTGCAGCAAGACTGCGAAAAAATACTCACCATACTCGAAACCTTCAACGTTGGTGACGTGCTTTTCGCGGATAGCGAAGCGCAAAAATCCGACCTGTGGCGACTACGTCGCAACGTAGCACAAGCAGTTAAAACTAATTCGGTGTATAAAGAAGAAGATACCGTTGTGCCTCGTGCAGCACTTCCCGAACTCTTGGCGGGTGTAAAAAATATTGGTCAGCAGTACGGCTTCCAATCAGTCTGCTACGGTCATGCCGGCGATGGCAATTTACACATCAACATCATCAAAGGAAATTTATCGGATGAAACGTGGCACAACGAATTGCCAAAAGCAATACGAGAAATCTTCATTTTGGTTAAATCACTCGGCGGTACGCTTTCCGGAGAACACGGCATCGGCTTCGTACAACGCCCCTATATGGATATCATGTTTGGCGAGGCAAGCTTTGCCTTATTTGCAGGCATCAAAAAAGTTTTTGACCCTAACAATATCCTCAATCCAGACAAAATTTTCTAACCAAATAGATTTACGCGTAAATCCAAAAGGGTTTATTATCTCTATGTTGGCGAAGACATTCTGAAATTAGTACTGAAAAAAGCCACTAAAAATATATAAATTTGCGAAGCTGTTTAAGATTAATCTTTCTTAGTGAAAATAATCTTATACAGCTTTTATATTTGCACCACTAATCAAATAAAACTAATGAGCTTATTATTCATTAGTAAATTAATACACAATGTCAAACGAAATAAAAAGAATCGCTGTATTTACATCGGGTGGAGATGCTCCCGGAATGAATGCTGCTATCCGCGCCGTAGTGCGTACCGCTACTTATTACGACCTGCACATCTATGGCATATTGCGTGGCTATCAAGGGATGATTGAGGGTGATATCAAACGATTGGAAGCGCAGGATGTAAGTAACATCATTCATCGAGGTGGCACTATTCTTAAAACTGCTCGCAGCAAGGAGTTTATGACTTACAAAGGGCGCAAAATGGCTTACGAATCTTTAGTGGCTAATGATATTGACGGTATTGTGGCGATTGGTGGCAATGGCACTTACACCGGTGCAAACGAATTTTATAAAGAGTTCGGTATTCCGTTCGTGGGTTTGCCAGGTACCATTGACAACGATATATTCGGCACCGATTACACAATTGGTTTTGATACTGCATGTAACACCGCAGTAGAAGCATTAGATAAAATTAGAGATACTGCCGACTCTCACAATCGCCTGTTTTTTGTTGAAGTTATGGGACGACACGCGGGCTATATCGCCATCAATACAGGAATTGCAAGTGGAGCGGGAAGTATCCTCATACCTGAATCGGAAACCGATTCTACCGAAAAATTATTAGACCTACTTCGCAAAGGCAGAAAGCGGCACAAATTGTTTAATTTAATTATTGTGTCAGAAGGCAATAAAAGCGGTGGTGCTATGGAAGTAGCTAAACGTGTTCAGCAAGAGTTCGACTGGGATATTAAAGTGACCATCATCGGGCATCTGCAACGCGGTGGCTCGCCCTCCTGTTTGGACAGGGTGTTAGCCAGTCGCTTAGGCGCAGCTTCAATCGAAGCGTTATTAAAAGGGCAGCATAATGTCGCGTTGGGCATCGTTAATGATCGAGTAACTTATACACCCTTTGAAGAGGCGATTACAAAACAAAAACCTATTACTGAAGACCTTATCCGTATGGCAGAAATATTAGCCTTATAATTATCTATGGTGCACAAAATTGGGATTGGTGTTGGTATTGTATCCTTGTTCATTAGGTGGGTATTTGCTTTCAATCCTGTGCTTTGCGAAAGTTGGTATTACGATACTGTTTTTAGAACAGTACGTTTAGCACAAACAACAATTTTTGGTTGGATACCATTCCCTTGCCTATGGTTATTTTGTCTGCTATTCATCATTTTATTTGCTTGGGATGCCTTTTCAGAGATTCCGAAAAAAAACAAATTGACACATTTCGCAATGCGCGGTGGCTCATTTTTGGGTTGGCTAATTGCGTTATTTCTATGGCTTTGGGGATACAATTATACACGCCCAACTTTGATGCAACAGCATGGAATTCAGGTAAATCCAATCGCTTTTGAAGAAATAAAATCGCAGCTTTACGCGCTAACCGATAGCGTTATTCTTTATAGAAAGAAAATTACTGAAGAAAATTATTATCAGTATCAGACACTTCAAGAAGCCGCCACAAAAGCCGTTGAACAACATCTCCCCTATTTAGGGTTTAACCCGATTAAAAATGCACCTGTTCGGCAATTAATTCCTAAAGGAATCCTAATGCACTTTGGGGCTTCTGGGATATACTTTCCGTTTACTGGGGAGTGTAATGTGGATGCTGGTGTACACCCTTTGCAATTTCCGTTTGTGGTCGCTCATGAATTTGGTCATGCCAACGGTTTTACTGATGAAGGTGAGTGCAATTTCATTGCGTATCTCGCCCTTTTTTACAGCAAAATACCTGAATTAAAATATAGCGGACTGCTCACTCATTGGCGGATGTTAGCTACTGAATGGAAGCGAATGGACGAATCAGGTTATACGAATTATCGAGATAGTTTGCCCCATATTTTGATTAGTGATTTGGATGCTATCAACGAAAATTTGCTGCGCTATCCCGATTTTTTCCCTTATTGGCAGGAGGCACTTTACAATAAATTTCTAACCGTTCAGGGCGTGAAAGATGGCACCAGCAGCTACAACAATATGTTGATGATGATTACCGCATGGGACAAAAAATATCACCGCGCCAACTAATTATTCTTTTCCTTTTTCTGTTGAAACATCCATTCAAAAGCTGCATAAGCTGCCTGATGCAATATATCGCCATGATCGTGTTTTGGGAAATATTGGTAGTGTAATTGCAAATTGGCAGGGGCAGATTTTTTCAGTTTTTTGTATAATTTTTTTGCAACGTGTCGCATAATTTTCCCTTCATCGCCAACACCGATATATACAGCTTGTACATTTTTGAAATCCGCATTCGTGTATTGCAATAGCGATTGATTATCCCACCACAAACTGGGGCTAATTATAATATAGCGATTAAACATGGTAGGGTGTTTGAGTAATATTTCAGTTGCCAGCAAACCGCCCAACGATTGCCCAATAATAGTTTGAGAGTTATTTATTTTATAATTTTGTTGAATAAACGGTTTTATTTCTTGCTCTAAAAATTGTATAAATTTTTCGGAATGTCCTGCTCCCGGAAATTCAGTTTGGTCTTTTTCAGTAGATAAAGGAAAGGTAAAATCGCGTTTTCTGTTCACATTGGCAATACCAACAATTATGCTCTGAGGCAACATATTTATCCACGAAAAAGAGCCGAACTGCACCAAACCGGCAATGTGAATAAAATCTTCATCTATTGACCCATCCAACAAATAAATAACCGGATATGTTGTTGAACTATCCGAGTTATAGTTTAAGGGTAAATAAATATTAAGTACTCTTTCTTCTTGCAAAACTGCCGAATGTAAAGTCAAGGTTTGACCAATTGATAGTGGCGATTGGGCTATTTTTTTCAAATTAGCTTGCGCTAAAATAGGCTGAGCTGACTCGGCCATTATCCAAATAAAACTAATCGCATAAAAAATGATTTTCATTAATCAGGTTGTAATTAAAATGAATATTAGTATTATTACAAAACTAAAAAATAAAATGCCAAAATCATAAAAAATATTTACTTTTGGAATACAATTAATTGACTATCACTAAATTAGAGCAACAGGTATTCAGATTTTGCAAGTTGAAATAATAAAATTAGGTTATGGCAACATCAAAAAAACAAATAAAAACGCATAAGCAACCAATAACTTTGTTGGGTGAAATTGTACCAAATTCCGAGCCTTTGCTCCTTCCCAACTTTTGGAAAAAAAATTGGTTGCCATCAATAATTATCTGCGTGGTTGGTTTTTTACTTTACGCTTATACTATCAATTTTGGATATATTTTAGATGATAAATTGGTTATCACCGAAAATAAATTTACAAAAAAGGGAATAAGTGGAATCAAAGATATTTTTACGACAGAGAGCTTTACGGGCTATTTCGGCGAACAAAAAAACTTGGTAGAAGGCGCGCGTTATCGCCCTCTTTCTATCGCAACTTTTGCATTAGAATACAGCATATTTGGGTTGAGTCCGGCGATGAGCCACCTCATCAATATTCTTTTGTATATTGCTACAGGATTATTATTATTACGGCTATTATTTGCATTTTATCCTGATTTTAAAACGTGGTATTGGGGCATTCCGTTTTTAGCAACCCTGTTGTTCATTACACATCCCATCCACACCGAAGTTGTTGCAAACATAAAAGGAAGGGATGAGATTTTGAGTTTACTCTTTTCACTATTGACTTTATATTTCGCTATAAAATATACTGACACAGCAAAACATAACTGGCTATTATTTGTATTTTTTACCTTTCTGGCTGCCCTATTTGCCAAGGAAAACGCTGTTACTTTTATTGTCATCATTCCACTTACATTAAGTTATTTTGCAACACATAAATCAACACCTTTTTGGAAAATCCTAACACCCCTATTGTCAGCGTTTGGTTTATATTTAGTGATGCGCTTTCAAGTAATTGGTTATCTGTTGCAGCCCAATGTAATGCCATCTGATGATTTAATGAACAATCCGTTTTTAGGGATGTCTTTTGAAGATAAAGTTGCAACCATACTCTATACACTTTTACTTTATGTAAAACTTTTATTTTTCCCGCATCCACTTACACACGACTATTACCCTTATCATATTCCGCGCATGACGTGGGGAAATTGGCAGCCGTATGTCACCTTTTTGCTCTACCTCGCCGCATTCGTGTATGCAATGTTCAAGCGAGAAAAAAGACAAGGCATTAGTTACGGTGTATTGTTCTTTTTGATAACGCTTTCTATTGTTTCCAACATTCCGTTTACCGTAGGAACGTTTATGAATGAACGCTTTGTGTATATGCCCTCCGTTGGCTTTTGCATCGCTTTAGCATATTGGTTGGTGACTAATTTTACAACAGACAAATTCCCTCGTCAGCAATGGCTCGCATACACATTAGCAGGGTTTTTCATCGTTGGGTACTCCGCAAAAACATTGCTTCGAGTTCCAGAATGGAAAAACCAATTTACACTCAATAATGCCGCTTATAAGGTGTCAAAAAATAGTGCACGTGCAAACTTGTTTATGGGTACTGCTCTTTTTGAAAGTATCCGCGACAGCAGTAATATGGAGCCTACAAAACGTTTAGCAAAATTAAACGAAATTGCCACTTGCGTAGATAAAGCAATTCAAATTTATCCAGACTACGGCTCCGCACTAAACTTCAAAGCAGGCATTTCGGGTGAGATTTATAAGATAGATAAAGACATAGACAAATTATTGGCGAGCTTTTATAAAATCATGGAAGTACGCGCTAATGTTCCTTTTGTTGAGGAGTTTTTGCAATTTTTAAACCAGTCTGCTCCTTCAGAAAAGTTGGTTAATTTTTATCATCAAATTGGGTATGAATATTACGGCAAACAAGTACATAACTACGATTTAGCAATTCGCTATTTAAATATGGCAAATCAAATCGACCCTTCTAATTCTCTAATTTTGAATGACTTGGCTAATATTTATCAAAAAACTGGCGGGAGAAGATGAGTAGCAATTAAGTTAATATAAAATAGGTAAAGAAAGAAAAAACAAAATATTTAAGACAAAAGTAAGAAAGCAATTAGCAATCTACCCAAATCGAACCTTTGCTGGAGGAGGCTACTGCATTATAAATAAACTGCATACCGCGTACACCATCATCAACCGTTGGGAAATCAGTTTTTATATTGGCAATGGGTGTACCATTTTTGTATTGTGTAATTGCTGCCGCAAAACTTTTATATATTGTTGCAAATGCTTCGATGTAACCCTCTGGATGTCCGGCAGGGATACGGCTTGCCGTTGCAGCTTGCGGATACAAGTGTGGCGTGCCTGTGCGATAAATTTGCGTAGGCGCAGCCAACCATTTTGCAATTAAGGTATTAGGTTCTTGTTGCGACCATTCCAAGCCGCCTTTTTCGCCCCAAATGCGAATGTTTAGGTTATTCTCTTCGCCGGCGGCAACCTGTGATGCAAACAATATTCCGTTAGCACCATTATCAAATTTCAAAAGAATATTACTGTCATCATCTAATTTCCTGCCAGCTACTACAATGTTCAAATCTGCACATAGTCGTTTGATTTTCAACCCCGTTATATATTCAGCCAAGTTTTCTGCATGTGTACCAATATCGCCCAAACTGCCCGCGATACCCGACTTGCCCGGGTCGGTGCGCCAACTTGCTTGCTTTTGTTTTTCACCTTCCAGAAATGTTGCAAGCCAGCCTTGTGCGTATTCTACAACCACCTTTCTGATTGTGCCTAAATCGCCATTTGCAATCATCGCTTTCGCTTGTTTCACCATTGGGTAGCCTGTATAGTTGTACGTAAGCGCAAACAAACAACCAGATTTTTCAACTGCATTTTTCACGGCAGTAGCTTCTTCCAGATTGTAACATAGTGGCTTATCGCAAATAACATGAAAACCGTTTTGCAACGCAAATATCGCAGGTGCAGCGTGAACATGATTTGGCGTGACAATACTTACAAAATCCATTCGCTCATGTTCAGGTATAGCTTTTTCAGCAAGTATCATTTCTTCATAATCACTATAAACGCGATTGGGCGAAAGCCCTAATTTTACACCAAAAGTGATTGATTTTTCGGGCTTACTGCTAAATGCTCCGCACACAAATTCTATCGTACCGTCTAAGGCAGCAGCCATACGATGCACCGCACCAATAAATGCACCATCGCCGCCACCAATCATACCCATTTTTATTTTCATAAATTTACTTAAATAATTGCACGTTCCATTTCAAGGATATTTGTAAGGTAGGCAACTGTAATAGTTACTACCTTACAAAAGGTTTTACGGAGATTTATATAATGTTGTGTTAAACTGGAAAAATTAACTAATGTTTAACGATAAATTTTTCAGTTTTTTGTTGTTTTCCAATTTGCAGTTGCAAATAGTAAATACCTTCCGGTAAATCCTGCAAACTTACACCTATTGAGGAAGTGCCGATAGCCGTGGTGCGGTGTGTTTTCACTCTTTGACCAACGGCATTGATAATTTGGATAGTAATATCTGTCAGTCCGTCAACATAAAAATTGACAAATATTTTATCACTTGCAGGATTGGGTGATACAATAACATTCTTAATAGCGGTTAGGTTATTCGTTGCTGTTGTATTTATATAAAATGGCGCAGATGTGGTTGCACAACCGTTTAGATTAGTAATTTGTACAGCGTAATTACCAGATTGCGTTGGTGTGTAAGTTTGCGCAGTTGCACCGTCTATCGGCAAACCTTCCCAAAACCACTGATAGGTGTAATTCACTTCCAAAACCTTTAATGTGCTATCGTTAAGTATAATAGTCGGCACAGGAGGATTCGGCGGATAAATAGGATCCCAAATAATACTGTCTGCTTTTAAAACAAACAAGCCGGTTTGCATATCCGATGAGATGATATTACCCGAAGGGAAAAAAGGAAAAGTTCCCCAGTTACTAAAGTATCCGTTATATACGGTATTGTTAGGGTTCAAATCATAATATGCAACTAACTGCGGGTTTAAAATATCCGAAATATCAAAAATATGTGTACCATCTTCGTATGCAGATGTGATAAAATAATCATCGCGAATGATTGTTTGATGATAAATGCTGTTTAAGTGTTCCGGAAGTAAAAGCGGCTGCTTGAACGTATGTACCACCTCAATTTCACCATTATCTATATTTTGCAAATCCACTACATAAAGCGGCTGTCCGGCAGGAACTTCTTCTGAAAATATTGCATAACGATTGTCCTCCGTTAGCCAAGAAGTGTGGTTGTAGCCAGTCACATTAGAAATACTTGCTTTCAATATAGGGTTTTGAGGGTCGGTACAATCCCAAATATAAAACCCATTGTAGCCGTGTGAGCCATACACGATGTTATCGCGTACAAACGATTCGTGCATATAGCCTCCGCCCGGCAAACTCGGACTCCCAATAAGTGTTGGGTTATCGGGGTCTTGTGTGAGATCAAGAATTATCAACCCATCGGGGTGTGTATTTGTACCAGTTGCGTACAAGCGACCATGTAATTCATCAATAAAAATAGTATGCGCACTTGTGAAAAACTCTGAGGTTTGCTTCACAAAACTCACACTATCCGGCAGGTTGTCGAGATTTAAAATAATCAGGCCTTCGTTACCACCATCCACGCAGGCATAGAGGCGGTTGTGGTACACCATCATATCACGCCAAGTGGTTACGTTCCCTCCGGCAATATGATACACAAGTTGTGGATTGGCGGGGTCGGTAATATTAATTACATTAATTTCGGAGGCGGAGCCTAACAAAGCGTATTCGTTGCCCTGACAATCAACATACCCCCACAAGTCGCTGTAACAACGATTACTGGGTGTACAAGGGTGTACACTATCTTGCTCCCAACGCCCCAACAAAGACATATTGAGCGATTGCGGAACGGATTGGGCGAAAAGCAAAGTGGAAAAAAGGATATGGGCAATAATAAAGGTAAGTTTTCTGCAATACATTTTTTTAATTTATGTTAGTTTAGATGAATATTATGAATTAATGAAACGAAATTAAAAAAAGTAGCAAATGAATACTAATTTTACGGCTACTTTGTGCGAAATCTTTGATTTATACCAAATTATGAGGGATTATATTGTCGTTTCATTTTTTACATTAATACTAATCGCTTGCACCAAATCTGAAAAAGATTCCCAGTTTGATATTTTAGAAAACAATTATCGAAATTTTTATTGGAGTTACCATCCAGAGCAGGCTTTCAATGTAGGTATTCATCAGTTTGATGACCTATTGATAATTCCTAATAACCTCAACCGGAAAACATATTTGGACGGATTAAAAAATTATGCTTCCTCATTTGATAAACTCAATAAAACACAACTTAGCAACGAAAATCAAGCTGGGTTGGATAGTATCAGGCTACAGATAAAAGGCGAAATAAAAATGCTGACGGTTGATAAACCCTACGAGTGGAATCCGGCATATATTGATTTAGAAACTGCTTTTCGAAAACTTTTGTTTTCAAAACACACAGCGTTGCACATTAGAAT
>JAGOHC010000066.1 GCA_017996375.1 Saprospiraceae bacterium
AAAATAATTTTATTGAATTAATTATTAGGTGCGCCAGTACTTATCCATTTCTGAATAATGGCGATATTACAAGCCGAAAGTTGGTTGCTATTTTTAGGCATTTCAGAATACCCCACATCATGTCGAATACTACCCAAAAGTTGCCCACTATTTACAGAAGGAATTGTGGTGGTGTATGTGGAATAACTAATATCATTTGCTGGACTGTTTCCGCTATGGCAACCACTTCCAGCACAATATGTTGAAAGAATCGGTTTCACATGGTTTGTATATGATATTACGATTGTTGTGTCACAATTATTTGATGTAGAACAAGTATCATTACTTGCACCTTCTTCAATCCAAGTAGCAATAGTTTTGATGGTTGCATCAGATAACCTATCAGCAGGAAATGGAGGCATAGCTTCCTGACCTGACGTTTTTATAATCACTTGGTATAACTTGCTTGCTAAATAATTTCCGGGGTTGACATCTTTCAAAATACCTTCGTAAGTAGAATAATCGCGATTAGCTTCTTTATCTGTTGCATTGTGGCAACCTGAGCCTGTGCAATTTGCTGCGATTATGGGTTGAATCTCAGTACTGTAGCACACTGGAGTGTATGAAATGTATTCTCTAGTGCAATTAAAATTAATCATAACAACCATTAATACAAAGGTTGCAATTAAAATTAATTTTTTCATACCCAAAATATTTTTGTTTAGTTTATACAACAAATGTAATACTTATCGCAAATAAATGTATTCTTTAATGAAAGATATTTTCATATCGATAATTGGATAAAGTCGGTAGAAACAATTAGACAACTACCAAAATAAAATTTTTAATACGACATTACATAAAGTTTTTCTAACTTTGATTCTAATTATTTTATTATAAAACGTATTGCGTATTTTATGAAAAATTTTTTTTGTACCCTATTATTAATTTTAAGCATATTAGGTAACTGCACTACCCTGTTTGCACAAAGCAGGTTAATTGCCCCAACAACAATCTCTATTGCTGAGGTGGATAAAGTTGTTTTACCTACCTTGGATAACAAAGTGCTTTTAGAAGCAGAACAATCAAATTGGCATATAAAAGATAGAGCCCCTCAATTCGCTATTAACCGTTCTGTTTTTATTCGTCCCGATAATCGAGGCACTTGGGAAAATCTACCCAACAACCTTTCAGTTTGGCGAATGAGAACTATCTCTGCCGGAGCAAAATCTTTGAACTTCGGTTTCTCTAAATTTTTCATGCCCGATGGTGCAAAGCTTATCATTTATTCCGCTGATAAAAAAATAGTTTTAGGACCATTTACCCCAGCCGACAACGAAGAACATGAACAACTCTGGACTCCAATTATAGAAACAGATGATGCAATTATCGAAGTACAAGTGCCGACAAATAGCATTGATGGTTTGCAACTACAATTAGATTTTGTTAATCACGATTTTATCGGATTTGCAAAAATGGCTTCTGCTGTAGCATCTGGCTCTTGTAACTTAGATGTTATTTGTGGCGTTGCTGATGGATTCCCAATTGTAGATCACTATCGTGACATCATTCAATCAGTTGCAGTTATCGGAACAAATGGAAGTACATTTTGTACAGGGTTCTTGGTAAATAATGCTCGTCAAGATTGTCGTCCGTTTTTCATGACTGCCAATCATTGTGGAATAGATGCTAATGCTGCTCCCACGTTAGTAGCTTATTGGAATTACCAAAACTCTACTTGCCGACAGCCGAACTCCCCTTCAAGCGGAGGAAATGGCGATGGCGTTCTCACAGATTTTAATACAGGTTCAATTTTTCGAGCAGGACGTTCAGCTACTGATTTCACCTTAGTAGAATTAGATGACCCCGTCAATGAATCAGCAAACGCATTTTTTGCTGGTTGGAATGCTACAGGCGATTTACCGGATACATCAATTTGTATTCACCACCCTAATACCGATGAAAAAAGAATTACATTCGATTATGAACAAGGGGAATATGGCAGTTTTAGTGGCGGTGGCAATACTCATTGGCATGTTGAATGGGAGTTGGGTGTAACCGAACCTGGTTCTTCAGGCTCACCGTTGTTCAATCAAAATAAACAAGTTATTGGGCAATTACATGGTGGACCATCTTCTTGTACTGCATCAGATTTAAGCGACTTTTACGGGCGTTTTGATTTATCTTGGAATGGTGATGGAACCCCCACAACAAGTTTGAAACCTTGGCTCGACCCTGATAATACAGGAGTGCTACAAATTGGTGGTAAATTTGCAACAGCATGCGGGTATTTTGTAGAACAAATTAGTGGGATGAATGAACTTTGTGCACCAGCTATTTTAACGTACCAATTTCGTGTTAGTGAAAATTTCACAAATACAGTCGCAATATCAACTTCTGCTTTACCAATGGGTATTACAGCAATGTTTACGCCTTCTACTACTTCCCCAGGTGATACCATATTAATGATTTTAAATATTAATAACTCAGTTACAACAGGTACTTATTCATTCAACGTTTTAGGAAACGATGGAACTAATTCTTCTATTAATCCTATACAAATTCAAGTTAGTAATGGTTTGCCAACCACCCCAACTTTAACGACTCCTTCTAATGGCGCAACAAATCAAAGCACACAACTAAATCTTTCATGGCAAGCAACGATTGGCGCAAGTAGTTATGAAGTTGAAGTTACCGATCCGACTGGAACTGTAATTTTAACTTCCAACAACTTATTTGCCACAAATTTTGACATCCAAAATCTATTAATAACAACTACTTATACTTGGCGCGTTCGCGCAAAGAATGGATGCGGTATGGGCGAATGGTCGGCACCATTTACGTTCACAACTGGTAATATCGGTTGTACAACCTATGCTTCAACTAATGTTCCTGTCTCAATAAATTCCAGCGACCCAGTTACTGTAACATCTACGATAAATGTTTCAGCTTTAGGAACAATTACCGATTTGAATATTTTGAATTTAGTTGGTACTCATACCTTTTTAGGAGATTTGAATTTTAGTTTAACAAGCCCTTCGGGTACAACAGTTTCACTTGTGGGTAATGTTTGTGGCTCCGATGAGAATTTTAATATAAACTTTGATGATGCAGCAAGTGGATCAATACCATGCCCTTATAATGACGGCGGTACATACCCACCAAGTTCTCCGTTGAGTGTATTTAACGGTCAAGAAATGAATGGTGTTTGGACATTGACTATTGTTGATGATGCCTTTGGCGATGGCGGTCAATTACAAAGTTGGAGTTTACAAATTTGCGCTATCACACTTCCAGACTTAAGACTCAATTTCCTTCAAGATTCATTTTACACTTGCGTAGGTGAAAACTTCCTTACTGAAGTTAGTGTAGGTGAAGCCTTTAACAGCCCTGTAAATCTTACTATTTCAGGGTATCCAGGAATAACAATAACACCTGCTTCTATCAATGCAAATCAGTCTGCTACTATTAGCGGTACTATGAATACACCTGGCGACTATTATATAGTAGTTACAGCGAATGATGGTACCACTATAATCTCTGATTCTGTAATGCTCCATGTAGGACAAATTCCAAGTGCAATAACTACTTTACAAACTCCTACAAATTTATCAACAGTCAGTCCGATAGGTTTAAATTTAACATGGGATGCCGTGTCTGGTGCAACAGGATATATTGTTGAGATTTCGACAGATGCATCATTTGCAACAAATGTTTTTGTTGATTCTGTTTCTTCAAACTCGGTTTCTGTTTCAACCTCATTACTTGGCAATACTGCTTATTTTTGGCGTGTTAGTGTTATGAGTGAATGTGGTGCAGGAAACTGGTCTGTGCCGTTCTCTTTCATCACAACTCAAGTAACTTGCACTACTTATACTTTAGATAGTTTAGCTATCGTAGTTGGACCAAATCCATCTATAGCAACATCCACTATTGATATTCCAATTCAAGGAAGTATCGTAGATTTAAATATAATAAATCTTGTAGGGACACATACGTTTCTGGGCGACATTGAAATTCGTTTGACAAGTCCTAATGGAACAACTATAAAATTAACAGATAATATCTGTGGATCAAACGACAATTATAATGTAAACTTCGATGATGCTGCGATTGCAGATCCACCTTGTCCATATAATGATGGCGGAACTTATCGTCCATTTGAAGCATTAAGCATATTCAATTCTCAAGAAGCTATAGGTGTTTGGACTTTAACCATTGAAGATTTTGCTTCAGGAGACAGTGGTTTTTTAAATTCTTGGGGAATACAAATTTGTACAGAACCGAATTATAATGTAACTATCCCTCAAAATTCCTATTCATTCTGTATTGGTGATTCAATAAATATTCCGGTTAGAGTGGGTAGTGCTTACCCAGGAAATGTTAATTTAACTATGAGCGGATATAATGAAGTAACTTTATCACCTACGACAATCAATTATGTCGAAACAGCGCATATTACAGGTTTATCAACAACTCCTGGTACTTATAATTTAATAATTTCGGGAACAGACGGAACGAATAGTGATACTACGATGGCAACAATAATAATTGGAGCTCCACCAGCAGGCATATTTACACTAAATACTCCTGCAAACGGAGCAACAGTATCTCAGTTTAACCCACAATTCAGTTGGTCAGCAGAGCCTAATGCAAGCGGTTACTTATTAGAAATAGCTACGAATGCAGAATTTACGGATGTTGTTTGGGCAGTTAATGTTACAAATACAAATTATGTTCTACCAATACAACTTCAAGGTGGAGCTGTGTATTTTTGGCGTTTGACTTCAATCAATAACTGTGGAACATTTATTTCTACTGCATCAACTTTTGAAACTTCTTTAGATTTAAGTGTAGCAGTTTCACCCGCTCAACTAAGTACATGTGTTCCTTTTTCAGATACTATACTGGTTCAGATTGGCGAAGATTTTAATGTGCCAGTTTCGATTACGATTCCAAATGCACCAACAGGCTTATCGTATGATGTAATAGGTGGTGTGCCTCCAGGAGGGACAGCTACTATATATCTACATGGCACATCAACAGCGTTACAAGGCAATTACAACTTACAGATTTTGGTGAGTGATAATGACACATCTTCAATGTCCAATTTTGTTTATACATTATTTGCCAGTGCACCACAACCTATTTTATTATCGCCGTTGAATGCGAGTATGTTTACCGAAGGTGATGACTTGCCTATTTTTATTTGGAATGAGCCGTCTGCCAATCAGATTCTACAAGTATCAACTTCTCCAAATTTTTCAAATGCAAGTATTGTTTTCAGAGATACATTAGGGTTAGTTAATAATTACACCTTTGTAGAAAACCCGTTTGAAGTAGATGTGACGTATTATTGGCGTATTGTTCCAGTTTCAAGTTGTCCGGTAATGCCATCAGCACCATATAGTTTTACAATTGGAGCTTCATCTGGTGTTGCAGACTTAGCCGAGAATAAATTTAACATCTATCCTAATCCAACAAGTGATATTGTTCAAATAAGATTTGAGCAACCTATTTCTGAACTAACAACGATACAATTATTTGATGTAAATGGAAGATTGCTACAATCGAAAAAAGTAGATCAAGGTTCATTTACAACATTATCCTTAGAGAATTTGACGAATGGCGTGTACTATTTGAAAATTAGTACATCTGCTTGGATTACTTCAAAGCGAGTAATTTTACAAAAATAATTGGTTGAATTAGTATCATAAAAAAGCCTTCCGAACATAATCAGAAGGCTTTTTCTTTTTTGTTAAGAAGTTGATTATCAGTCTAATTGCTTCACTGCATTTACAATATCAATAGCTACATCATCTTTTGATTTTAACTCAAAATGCAGGATATTATTTTTAGAATCAATAATTGTAATTTTATTAGTGTCATGCGAAAATCCTGCACCAACATCCTTTAAAGAATTAAGAACAATCAAGTCAAAATTTTTCTTTTTTAACTTTTCCTGAGCAAACGCTAACTCATTATTAGTTTCTAATGCAAACCCAACAATGCGTTGATGAGGCGATTTCTGTTTTCCTATTGTAGCAGCAATATCAATAGTTTTTACAAATTCAAGTTGAAGTTCGTCGTCCTTTTTCTTAATCTTTTGGTCTGCAACATTTCGAGGACGATAATCCGCCACTGCAGCCGTTAATACAACAATATTTGAATCTGAAAAATTTGCTTGCACATTTTCAAACATCTCTTGTGCCGACTGAATACGGATAACTTTCAATTTTTCATTTATAGGTATTTTCTGCGTTGATGGTCCTAATACAAGTGTAACTTCAGCACCTCGCTCCAAAAACTCGTTAGCGATGGATATGCCCATTTTTCCGGTGGAACGATTGCCAATAAACCGAACTGGGTCTATTGCCTCATAGGTTGGTCCCGCTGTTATCAATACTTTTTTATTTTTGAAATCTTGTACTCGTTGCAAATCAGCAAGCAGAAGCTCCACAATTACTTCTGGCTCAGCCATACGCCCATCTCCCACCAATCCACTGGCTAACTCGCCATTTCCGACAGGAATAATTTTATTTTTCGCCTTTTTGAGTAATTCAATATTACGATTTGTAGCCGAGTGATGCCACATATCTACATCCATTGCTGGTGCGATATACACCTTACATCTTGCCGAAAGATATACTGCTGCGATAATAGAATCACAAAGTCCATTTGCAATTTTTGCAATAGTATTGGCTGTAGCAGGAGCAATAATCATTGCATCAGCCCACAACCCTAACTCGACGTGATTATTCCAATTCGTTTCCTCAATTACAGAAATTAATACCGGATTTTTTGAAAGCGTAGATAACGTTAAAGGAGAGATAAATTTCGTCGCGTTATCAGTCATTAACACCTTTACATTTGCACCATTTTTTATCAATAGGCGAATTAGTATCGCTGATTTATAAGCGGCAATGCTTCCGGAAACGGCGACAATTATATTTTTATGTTGAAGCGGTAAACTCATAGATAGCACAAAAGATATTTATACTCTACGGTACAAATATCTTCTTGAAAATATATGAAAAATAATTATTCCTCTTCTCTTACAGGGCGATCTTCTCTGAAACGGTAAGCAATTTCTCCATTCAAAAATTCTTCTGTTGCTATCATGGCAGAATTAGGCAAACGCTCATAGAATTTCGAAATTTCGATTTGCTCCTTATTTTCATGTACCTCCTCGATTGCATCTGAGGAGATGGCAAACTCTTCTAACTTTTGGTGTAATTCGTGTTTAATATCTACAGAAAGTTGTTTTGCACGTTTGGCAATTATTGCTATTGTTGTATAGATATTGTCTGTTTCACCAACTAACTCGCCAATATTGCGAGCTTGTACATTGGCATCGAGATTCTGAACTTTAGTTTTGATGTCCATTTATTGTTTTTAATTTTTTTTCAATTTCTTTTCTGATAGCTGCAACATCTTTTTTGTCTTTGCTTTTTGGATATTTCAACTCAAAAACTTTGCAACGATCCAGTGCCATTTTGAAACGTTCCTCTTGTTTGTCAACTATACTATTTACAGCTAATTCGTAATTTGCTTTTACGATGATGAAGCGAACTTTTTCGTCATTTTTAGTTTCCGGGTAATCCTTCAGCAAGTTGTCAAAACTTTGCGTGGCAGCCTGATATTGCTTTAAATCGTAATATAATTTTCCTTCGGCAAACGCTTTTTCTTCTAATTTACTTCTGCATTTATCAATTAACTCATTACATTCTTGAACACGGTTACTTAGAGGATATGAATTAATGAAGTTCTGCAAACCTTCTATCGCCTTTTCTGTACTTGATTGGTCTAAACGATAAGAAGGCGACATCCGATAATTTGAATATGCCGACATGAATTCAGCCTCTTCGCGCATTGAACTATTTACAAATGTATTGGCAAATTGCTTGAAATAATAAGAAGAAAGCAGGAAATTATCCAAGTGGTAATGCGAATATGCATAGCTGAACATTACTTTTTCCAATTCATTTTTGCCCCGTAAGTTACCACGAATTTGCTCAAATAAAACTTGTGCTTCGTAATAATCTTTTTTATCGTAATATTCAAATGCTTTATTGTAAATCAAATCTACGTCACCACTTGCGCGTAACTTCTCAAATTTAGTTTTACAACCTGATGTAAGCGCAGATAATAATAGAAGTAAGCAGAAAAAAGCAAAAATTCGATTCATGACCGCAAAAGTATATCATTTTTTTTAAGTTGCAAAATTTTATTTCTCTGCAACATCGAAGCAAATAATTAAACTAATTTATTCGAAAAATATTTTAGCACAATAATAAATTTAATAACTACCGTTTACGTCTCCAGCTTTAATGCCTATGAAATTCACATTTTGAACATCACCGTTTGCAGTAGAAGTAATAATTGAATTTCTGCTGCCTACGCCGAGCGTTGGGTCATAGTTTTGAGAAATAAATTGCCAAACTGGTGCGGTCAAAGTTTGGTCTATCTGCAAAATTATTTTTCGCATACTGACCAAGTCAAACGTAGTGATAGAATTACTCAAATTTACATCTGCTGCAATATGTTTTACAATAGTTGTAAATGTGTCCAATTGTAAAATATGCTTTTGCGTAAGCACCATATCAAAAGTAGTGAGGGCTGAAAAATAATCTTCAGTTCGCTGTGGCGTTACTGTAAGGTCTGCTGTTCTTGGTACATTTATAAATGAATAATACCCAGAGTTATCTGTAGAAGTTTGTAAGTTCACACCATTCCCAGAAAGGACGACCAACGTATTAGGCAAACTTTGTCCATTGTTATAGATATATCCGGAAACAGAAGCAGTCTGTGATACAGGGGGCACAAAAGCATCAATACTAGTTGTACTCGTGTTGTTTGGGTCGAGCCAATCTTTCAAACGTTCACTTGCAGTTGCACCATCCCATGAAATTGCAAAACGACCACCATAAGCAATGAACTGATTGCATGAAGAATTTCCACCATGCAGTTGCGCTACAATTTGTCCGGCAGGATTAAAAAATGGACAGCCCGATGATCCTGGTTGAAATGTACCAACATCCAACACCATTCTTAAATGAGAATATGCAGGAGTTGTATCGCCATTATTCCAATTAATATTATTATTAAAAATTAAAGCAGGTTGATTTTCCATACTTATCTTTTTTATATCGCCACTTGGATGGTGAATTAATACTGTAGAAGGAGGGATTATTTCAGCATCACGATTCCAACCGCTAAACTGTGTACCTTCTGGTGGTGACTGGTTTAATTCCAATAATAAAAAATCAGTGTTGAGATGATTGGCTTTATGGGTGCAGCCAGTAAGTGTAATTTTTGAGGGTTCTTCAAAAGGGTCCGCACAAGATGTGGACTCGTATCCAAAATCAAAAGTCCAAAAATCATACAATGGTGTGTATCCATTCTGACAATGGTTGGCTGATAAAAAATATTTTTTGCCGTCTTGTGGAACATCATTGAGCATTGAACCACTACACCACCCTGTTCCTTCTTCGAGTACCATCATGATGCGAGCTACACTTGTTTTTTGTTGTTGCCAATTATCACCTTCGGGGCAATTTATATTTTTATGACAAGCCCAAGCTGTTCCAAAACCAGTACCGCCGCCACCATATTCGTTAAACTCATAATTAGGGTCAAATAAATTTTCTTTATTATAAGCTTCATAAATGCTAAAAATATTAAAGTAGCCTTTCCCACGTACAGCATATGGCTCGTAATATTCTAACACAAGCGATTGCCCTGCAATGAAACCAATCGTTGCTTTCTGATTTTTATTTATGTTATAATGATTAAATTGCGTTTCAACTTTCTTTGTTTCTGGGTGGATAGCACACAATTTTGCACCAACCGGAATGTTTACGTTTTCGAGCAAAAGCACTATGCCAAGTGCTTTTGGTACAGTTATGTTTAAGTGCCAAACGCCATCGCCATTAGGTAAATTTGTCCAAACGCCTTCGTTTTGGCAGTCAATCGCAACATCAACTGGAGCAGCGAAACGGTTGTAATATTTTTTAATTTTATCCTCTTCAGCAAATTTCTGAAAATCGACAGGAGCTAATTGGAGCGTAAATTGTTGGTCTGACAAATAATGTTGGTAGAAGTAGTCATTATTATAATACACTTGAGAAAATAATTGCACTTGTATTATTAGTAATAAGATGATTATAAAAATGAATTTGCAGCAGCTTGCCATAGTAAAATTTGGAATGTTAGTAATAATATTGTTGTTCATGTATCTATACAAATATTATGCAATATTTTAATATATATGTATGTTATGTGGAATTATAATGTAATTTTTCTGAATTCGGCAAGAATATTGCAAATGTACGGGAATATAGCATGATATTCAAGAATTTATTATATTTGAACTAATTTTATAACAATGTTGCTGCAAATAATTATATATTTTGTGCACTTGTTTTTTCAACCTACCATAGTTGAATGGCTTTATGTGGATGTGACCTTAACGAACACAAAACGGCAGGCAGTTATTTTTTGGGCGACTAAAAAAGAGTTTAACAATAGCCATTTTACCATATTACGTTCGTTCGATGGCAACCAATTTGAAGCCATAGGCAAGGTTGAAGGCAACGGTACTACACTCGAAGTTCGCAATTATTCCTTCATTGATAATAAACCATTTAATGGTAGAAACTATTATAGAATTCGGCAAGTAGATGCTGATTCGTTGCATCAAAGTTATTCTAATGTTATACGCGCAGATGTGGAGCGTGCTCCTATAGACCAAGCGCTCATTTATCCAAATCCGGCTGAAGGATATTTTTATATAGAACTTCCAAAGGAATCTATTAATGATGAGGTAATTATAGAGCTTTATGACGGCGCCGCAGTTATACAGAAAACTATAATCATACCCAGTGCAACTGTTGCACCAATACCAATTGAAAATATTAAATTAATCAACGGCGTATATTGGTTACACATTCGCTATAACCAAAAGAAAATAATAAAGCCTGTGATGATTTCTAACCTTTATTAAAATTTTCAGATATTTGCAGTATAAATTACTGATAGTGCCAATTATACAACATTCAGATTACTCGCCGCCCTGGTGGTGCCGCAACAGCCACCTACAATCTATATATCCTTCCATACTACGCGCTTCCCCTACATTAGACTTTCAGACAAAACGCTTTGCCACACCCGATAATGATTTCTTTGATGTTGATTGGGTTACTACAGGCAGTCGAAAACTGATGCTTGCACTACATGGCTTAGAGGGTAGCTCAAAACGTCCTTATATTCAATGGCTGATGCAGCTTTTCAGTAAAAATGGATTTGACAGTGCCGGCTTGAATTTTAGGGGTTGTAGCGGTGAACCTAACCTGACCATCCGTAAATATCATAGTGGAGACACTGCAGATTTGCATCAACTTATTCAACATATTGAGCAAGAAAATTTATATGATGAAATATACTTATTTGGTGTAAGTTTGGGTGGCAATGTGGTGTTAAAATACTTGGGCGATAATTTATTTACTGTCAGTAATTTAATAAAACGTGCCGTAACTTTTTCAGTCCCAACAGAATTAAAAGAGTGTGTTCATCATTTAGCAAAATGGCATAATCGTCATTATACTTATGTTTTTATAAACGATTTATTTCGGAAATTAGCGCAAAAAAAGGAACTTTACGACAAAGTTATTGACTTCAAAAAATTAAAATTGAACATGACTTTAGTAGAGTACGACCATCTTGTTACAGCAAAAATTCATGGCTTCAAAAACGGTGATGATTATTACCAAAAAAACAGTTGCGGGCAATTTTTAGGAAAAATAAAAACTCCCACGTTAATTGTTAATGCAAAAAACGACCCTTTTTTAACAAAAAATTGTTACCCGAAAGATATTGCCGAGAAAAGCAAATTTTTATATTTAGAAACGCCTAAATATGGTGGTCATTTAGGTTTTGTCACCAACAATCCGGATGGTTACTATTGGTCTGAATTACGAACTTTACAATTCTGTACAACAACATTATGACTACAAACGCACACGCATTATATGCTATTTCGCCGATTGATGGTAGATATGCTGAAAAGGTGAACGACCTACAAATTTATTTCTCAGAGTTTGCATTAATAAAATATAGGCTATTTGTAGAGATACAATATTTTCAAGCATTGGTGCAACTACCGCTTCCGCAATTAGCTGAATTTCCAAGCGAAAAATTAGAAGATTTACAATCAGCTTACGAACAGTTTTCATTAGATAATGCTCAGGAAATCAAAGCGATAGAACGCACTACTAACCATGATGTAAAAGCTGTTGAATATTTTTTAAAATCAATTTTTGACAAATTAAACATATCCGAATACAAAGAATTTATCCACTTTGGCTTAACATCGCAAGACATCAACAATACGGCTTTTCCGATGATGTTAAAACATGCCACCAACAAAAAATACAAACCACAGCTCCTGCAGTTAATTGAAGATTTAAAAAATTTAGCCCAGCAATGGTCTGTCATTCCCATGTTGGCACGTACGCATGGACAGCCCGCTTCGCCAACCACAATGGGCAAAGAATGGATGGTTTTTGTGGAGCGATTACAGCTTCAATTTCAGCAATTAAAACAGCTTACATTCCAAGCAAAATTTGGTGGAGCAACAGGCAATTTCAATGCACATCAAGTTGCTTATCCTGATATAGATTGGGCAGATTTTGGCAATCATTTTACCGATGAATTTTTAGGTTTAGAAAGACAACAATTTACCACACAGATTGAACATTATGACAACTTAGCTGCCTTGTTTCAAAATTATGGCAGAATCAATACGATATTGATTGATTTTTGTAGAGATGTTTGGACATATATAGCATTGGAATATTTTAAACAACGAACGGTAAAAGATGAGGTTGGCTCTTCGGCAATGCCACATAAAGTTAATCCAATAGATTTTGAAAATGCAGAAGGAAATTTAGGTATTGCAAACGCATTTTTTCAACATTTGGCAGAAAAATTACCCATTTCTCGTTTACAACGCGACCTGACTGATAGCACCGTTCTACGCAACATCGGTGTACCGTTTGCACACACTATTATTGCCCTTCAATCTATTCAAAAAGGCTTAAAAAAATTGATAATTCATGAAGAGCAAATCTACGCCGATCTGGAAAAAAATTGGATAGTAGTTGCGGAAGCTATTCAAACAATATTGCGGAGAGAAAAATACGATCAGCCTTATGAAGCATTAAAAGAACTTACACGTGGAAATGCTAAAATAAGCAAAACTGAAATTCATGAATTTATAGATTTACTTACCGTGACAGAGGCCATCAAACAAGAATTAAAACAAATAACACCTTTCAATTATATCGGTATTCATTAAAAATAATTTGGTCAAACTTTGTTGCCCACCCATCGTTTGCTGTATAAAAACCACCACGAATAGGTCGTAATAATAATCCAATATAAGGCTTCCATGCCCCATGCCCAATTTAATCCGAGTTGAAAATAACTCACACAAAGGTAAGTTGCCACCAAATAGATTACAGCACAAATCGTTTGAATATTTAAAGTTGAAACCATTTCTCCTGTGCCGGATAAACCGTTAAAAACAATACTACCTATAGAAAATATAATTAATATTATTAACAACACCAAAAAAACAGGTTGCGCTTCTGTAACTAATGACATATCTTGCTTGCCCAGCACAGGGTACAAAAG
>JAGOHC010000212.1 GCA_017996375.1 Saprospiraceae bacterium
ATAGATGCGCTCGAAAGAACATGACAGTTGTTCGCGTTGCTCAATAAAAGGTGACTCCACCACCTTTCCGCTTTTTTTGATAATGAGTGCGTGTCCGCGTTGCAACTCCTTGATATACGGGTATTGCACATCGAAGGCTGTTTGTATTGCCGGACGCTCCGATGCCACTACTACTACCTCATCATCATGATAATAATACGCCGGACGAATACCCCAAGGGTCGCGCATGACGAAGCCATCACCATGCCCAATCAATCCGGCTAAGGCGTAGCCTCCGTCAAACTGCTTGCTGGCGCGGCGCAAAATGCGTTGCACATCCAAATGCTCCATGATGAGTTCGCTGATTTGCTGATTGGTGTATCCGTCCGGATTAAACCAATTAAATAAGCGTTGCACTTCATCATCCAAGAAGTGCCCGATTTTTTCCATTATCGTAACGGTGTCGGATTTCTCTTTAGGATATTGCCCTAAGGCTACCAATTCGCTGAACAATTCGTCCACATTAGTCAGGTTGAAGTTGCCTGCCATAACGAGGTTGCGCGATATCCAGTTATTTTGTCGCAAAAATGGATGTACGTGTTCAATGGTATTGCCACCATGTGTGCCATATCGCAGATGCCCTAATAGCAACTCACCCGTATAAGCGATGTTCTCTTTGAGCCATTGCGTATCGCTCATTTGCTCTTTGGTCAATTTGTTGAAGTGGTCAAAAACGGAGGCGAAAACTTCTTTAATAGAGTCGTCTGCATTGCTTCGCCTACGGCTGATGTAGCGCGTACCTGGTGCGGGGTCTAATTTGATGGTAGCGATACCGGCACCATCCTGCCCTCGGTTGCGTTGTTTTTGCATAAGCAGTTGGAGTTTGCTGATGCCGTAGAGGGGCGTACCATACTTTTGTTGGTAATAACTGAGTGGTTTTAATAACCGTATGAGTGCGATGCCGCACTCGTGCTTGATTTGGTCGCTCATATTTGTTGGTTAATCATGCGCGAAGTAGTGTGTTTGGGTAAGCTAAGAAATTCCGCGCAAAGGTAGTATAAGTTTCAGGAAATAAAAAATAATAAGTTCGTTGCGACGGTATTTCAGGGCAGTATAAAAACGAAAAACACCGAGAGAGAATACCTCAGCTCGGCGTTAGTTTCTTTATAAATCGTATAGAAAGAATGCACTTAGGCATCCGAGTTTAGATAAACAATTTGCTCGAGATAGTGCCCCAAAAAACGTAGTGATTAATTATTTTACACATACTGTAACGTTTTGATGGGTAGTGAAAAAATGTCATCAAGCAAAATTGAACACTAACCGTATTTCTACAAAGATTACCAGATTTCAGAGGTTGGTAGTTCAAAATACATACCAATTTTTTTAAATGTATTCATTTTGTCAAAATTTAATTGCGGTTTCTTTCCGATAATTAGTTTCGGCTTAAAAAAACCACCCGAAGTTGCTGTGCAGTAGCTTCGGGTGGTGGTGCTGTATCACCTAAAACGTACTTCTTTGTAGTAATTTACCTTTTTGATAGGTACAAATTTTAGCCCGTAATGTTCTAAGAAATGCTTAAACATATAACTCGTGTCGGTTGTATATGGAATTTCAAATTTATAATAATTGTTACTATGAGCAAGATTGGCGGTGCTAATATTGTTTAGTGCCAGCTTGTATGGTAAATCTTGAATATTTAAGGGAAATTGAACACTAAACTCCATATTGTCAGTTTCATTAAAATAGGATAGCGTATTAAATTCACCAACCTTTTTAGGGTTATCTGTTACGATGCGACTATTAAGTTTAAATTCATCCACTACTTCCACTAAGTATGCATCGGTTGTATCTTTAGGTATCTTTTCAACAATTTTTATATTAAATTTTTTTTTCAAAATATTTAAAGTGGATTCTTGCGTTTGCTTAAAACAAACGCAGGAATCCGTTGCAATCCTAATGTTGTACTTGTCTTGATTCTTCATAATAATGTACGATAAGTCTGTCTCGTATAAATTTGACAATGCCGTTCTTAAATCACTAACTATCTCAAAATCAAATTCGTTTGATTTCATATGATATGTGCTTTCAAAAATTGCATCATCAGCTAATCTGGAAACCGTTATATGACAACTATTATTTTTATTAACATAATTATAATATGTAATTTTTTTATTACAGGAGCAAGTGACCCAAACGGAAAGCAAGATTATGCATATTTTTTTTATGGGCATATGGGATAATTTTCTACAAAGTGTGTAGTCGTTGTGTTATTTAATGTTATAAATTCTGAAATCAAGTTATCACCAAGAAAATGTATAATTGAGCCTGTACTACTATGATCGCCACTGCAATCAATAGTAATCTTACGCAATGAAACATACAAATAATGCCTATACAAATCTCTTAATCTCTTACCCTGTGGTAATGGGATGGTATTTGCTGTATTTATATACGCCATATTCATTGCGTTTGCAGCTATTTCCATTGCTGAACACGGTGTAACTCCTACAGCATTCATTTCAATTTTGATAAACAAATTTTTGGTTGTAATAAGAAAATTCTGTCCAGTAGAGTTATTGTGAAATGAAGTACTAAGGCAGTAAACGTTTTCGGTATAAGAAGGATCATTTGAACTTAAGGTAAAATCAAAAAAAGCGGGACACATAAAGTGAGTTGCATCCAATCTAATTACATCCGAAGGGACACAGTCACTTGATCCTATGATATTGTTAGGATCAAGCAATAGATCGTCTATTTCTGATTTAAAAAATTCAAATAAAGCGTTTTTATCTTCTTGAAAGTTAAGGTAATAATAAGAATCGGCCATTTCAGAAGAAAATATTCCTAAAATCCCCTCTATCTGCCCTTCATCAAGTTGGAGTGCATACCCCAAAAAAGCAGTATTTAGTTTATTTTTATCTGTAAAATTATCAGGTAGCAGCTCATTATAGATATAAGCAAATGCACACATAGCATCTG
>JAGOHC010000213.1 GCA_017996375.1 Saprospiraceae bacterium
GTTTTATAGACACTTACAATCAGCATTTAACTTATTCTTTCTTAACCTCCAAAAATCAGCACAGTAACTAAACTATTTACGCCTTTACGAGTATAAATAGTGGTATATAACGTTTGCGTAGCTAAATATTTATAGCGAAATTTGCCCCGCACAAATACCTTTGTCAATTAACTTATTTATCATCATATTTTATGAGCAACATCGTAGAACTCAAAGTACCTTCCATCGGAGAATCCATCAACGAAGTAACCCTTGCACAATGGTTAAAAAAAGATGGCAGCATCATACAACGCGATGAAGCAATCTGCGAATTTGAATCCGACAAAGCCACCTTAGAGTTCCCTGCCGAAGTAGGCGGTAAATTAATTCATGTTGCAAAAGAAGGTGACGACCTCGCCATAGGCGCATTAGTGGCACGTATAGATACAAGCGTCACCGTAGATGTTGGAGCGGGCTCAACTCCTCCACCAACACCTCCAGCTAAAACAACAACACAGACAGTACCTGCTACTTTAGCAGCGGCACCTAATACAACTAATTATGCCACAGGGCATCCTTCGCCGGCAGCTGCAAAAATATTGGCAGATGGCAACGTATCGGCAACGCAAGTGACTGGCACAGGCAAGGATGGTCGCATTACAAAAGAGGATGCTCAAAAAGCTGTTGCCAATCCGGCAGTTACTCCCGCGCCTCAACCGGTAGCTCCCACCATTCCGGCGCAAACAGTTGCTGCACCTTCGGCGGATTATAGCAGAGGGGAACGCCGCGAAAAAATGAGCCGTATGCGCCGAACCATTGCCAAGCGATTGGTATCTGCAAAAAATAATACGGCAATGCTAACGACCTTCAATGAGGTGGACTTGACGGAAATTATGGCGATGCGTACCAAATACCAAGATAAATTTGTAGAGAAGTATGGTATCAAGTTAGGCTTCATGTCGTTGTTTGCTAAGGCTTGTGCAAAAGTATTAATGGAAATGCCTGAAGTAAATGCGCTAATTGACGGCGAAGATGTTGTATATCATGATCATGCAGATATTTCCATCGCTATCAGCACGCCAAACGGATTAGTAGTGCCCCCGATAAAAAATGTAGAGTCCATGAATTTAGCGCAAATAGAATGGGCGATAAAAGGATTAGCCGATAAGGCTCGAAATGGCAAACTGACTCTAGAAGAAATGTCGGGTGGAACCTTTACAATTACTAACGGTGGCATATTTGGAAGTATGATGAGCACACCCATCATCAACGAACCACAGTCGGCGATATTAGGGATGCACGCTATCATGGAACGCCCCATGGCGATTAACGGCGAGGTGAAAATACGCCCGATGATGTACTTAGCATTATCGTATGACCACCGCATTATTGATGGCAGCAGTTCGGTTACTTTCCTCGTTAAAGTTAAAAAATTGTTAGAAGACCCTATCTCGCTGTTACTTGATTTGTAGTGTAACGTAAGAGTAAGGTATTCAAATTAAACCACATTATATTATGAGAACCTTAATGTTTCTATTATTAGCTGTAGTTTTTGCCTCCATTCCGCATAGTGCAGAAGCACAGAAAAATAATAAAAACAAAAAACAACATACCCAACAAGCGGTTCGGAAGATAGCATGGCTGACTCCGATGGAATATGACTTCGGAGATATTCCGCAAGGAAAGCCCGTTAAGTACAAGTTTACTTTTGTAAATACCACGCCTCAATCAATATATTTAGATAATGTACGCACCATGTGCGGATGCACGGCAAGCGAATGGTCATTTAGCCAAATTGCGCCAAAAGATACGAGCACCATTGACATCGAGTTTGATGCGAAGGAAGAGGGTTACTTCAAAAAACGCATCACCGTTTTTGTGCATGGGCAGAAGCAGTCGGAGGATTTAATTATTACCGGAACGGTTTTAGATATAGCCGATCAGCCAGAGGGCAAGTTATAGTTTTTAGCACATGATGAATTACTTGATAGCAACGCGCTTCGGGTTATCTTTCAAAAAGCTCGCCCAATCGCCGTGCTGTTTTCGTCCGCCTATTACCGACTGCGTTTGGTAGTAATGACAAACGGCCGCTGCAAGTGCATCCGTAGCATCCAAATATTGGTCGGAGAGCGAAAGGTTCAGGATATTGGTCAGCATGGCAGCAACTTGTTCTTTGGCAGCATTGCCATTACCTGTTACAGACTGTTTTATTTTTTTTGGTGCATATTCAACAATCGGTACACCCTGTGTAATGGCTGCAGCAATGGCAACGCCTTGCGCTCGCCCTAATTTGAGCATAGACTGTACATTTTTACCGTAAAAAGGAGCTTCAATAGCCATTTCGTTAGGAAAGTAGCGGTCTATCAAATCGGCGATGTGTTCAAATATTTTTTTCAACTTCCATTGGTGCTTCGACAAATGCCCCAACTTAAGCACACCGATATCCAACAATTTTATTTTTTGCTCTACAACCTCAATGACTGCATACCCCAATACGTTGGTGCCGGGGTCAATGCCGATATACCGTAGTGAAGCAGATACTGACGGCGCATTTTTCTTTAACAAGGCAGATGTTTGATTATCGGATTTTTTCACGATTTTGCATTTGGATTCATCCATACTGTAAGGCGAATGTACGCAATATCAAGAACAATTATCCGAAAATTTAGTTACGCTATATAATTTTTGTGATTTTCACATAACGAACTATGACAACTTTAGAAGAACGCAAACAACAATTTATACAAACCTGGGGGATATTAGGTATGAATTGGGGCATCAACAAAACTATGGCACAGATACATGGATTATTGCTTGTGTCGCCTGAGCCAATGTGTCAAGACGACATAATTTATACATTAGGCATATCGGTTGGTAATGCTAGCATGAATCTCCGTGCACTAATAGACTGGGGCATTGTGTATAAAACGATAAAAAACGGCAACCGCAAAGAATATTACGAAGCAGAAAAAGATATGT
>JAGOHC010000214.1 GCA_017996375.1 Saprospiraceae bacterium
GAAACAGGCTGTGGAATAATAGAAACAGTTGGTGGCGAAATGGCAGTTTGCGCTTGATTGTATTTTATATTAAAAAATAGCGACACAACAACCATAACACAAAATATTCTGCCCTTCTGCACATAGTTTTTATTAATAATCATAAATTGTAGCTTTAAAATAATTTATAAAGTTACGAATAACTTAATACTAATTACATTTCAATATTTAAAATTATTGCAATGTAATTATCTACGATTAAATTTATAAATTGATGTGGCAGTTTCAAAATGTTTAAGTTCTAAACTATAAAAGTATAATCATTTTTAAGGTTTTTTGCTGTGTTAAACAATGTTTGTAGCAGAATAAAAACAAAAGTTACATTTCTTTATTTTTTGATTCATAACTTACGATAACCTTTAGTCTGTGAAGTATTTTATTAATCAAAGAATTTACTCTCGTATTAACAAGTTACTTTGAAAATTTCTTCATCAGTTTTTTTACTCCTTCCACAAAAATTACTTTATAAAACCATTAAAAAATACAATTAATTGTATATACAATATTTGTCACTAAAATAATTAAATCTACATATTTTTTATCCTTTTATAATTTTAGAAAGGTATGAATACTTACTGTGCGGCTCCAAATGTTATAAAAAATTATTTCTTATGCGTTTCAAAGTCTGTCTAATTGAAAAATAAAAAGTTACATGCTATTTGTGTATAGATTGTTACATCGTCACAAATATTGCCAACCAACCAACAATTCATTTGAGAAATGAGATTAAGTTTGATGTAAAATTCGATAATAGTTTTTAATCTCAACTTATAAAAGTTAACTATCTCTACTTAACCACTTACAATTCCTTGAAGTAGCTTATCATTAATTAAATTTAAAGTAAGTTACTATCATGTAGGTTTCAACTTAGGAAGCTATCTTAAAAGCGCAGGGTAGCTTCCATTTTTATTCCCACTCAATAGTCGCCGGCGGTTTTGTACTAATATCATACACTACCCTATTGATGCCCTTTACTTGATTGATGATACTTGTCGAAATTTCAGCCAAAACATCATGTGGAAATGGAAACCATTCAGCTGTCATACCATCTACACTTACCACAGCTCGCAAAGCAATAGTTTGTTCGTACGTGCGTTCATCGCCCATTACACCCACCGAATAAACTGGTAGCAGGATTGCTCCTGCTTGCCAAATTTTTGTATATAAATTCTTTTTTTTAAGTATATCAATATACACGGCATCTGCTGCTTGCAATATGGCGACTTTCTCTGGTGTGATTGCCCCTAAAATGCGAATACCCAAACCCGGACCTGGGAACGGATGACGGCTTAATATATCGCTATCCAATTTTAATGCCTTACCCACCCTTCGCACTTCATCTTTAAACAACATTCTTAATGGCTCGATGATTTTTAAATGCAACTTATCGGGCAGACCACCTACATTGTGATGCGATTTTATGGTAACGGAAGGTCCGTGTACGGAAACTGATTCTATAACATCGGGATAAATTGTGCCTTGTGCCAGCCACTTCACATCTTTCATTTTTTTCGCTTCCGCCTCAAAAACATCAATGAAAGTTTTACCGATTGCTTTTCTTTTATGCTCTGGGTTAGTAATATCTTTCAATGCGTAATAAAATTGTTCTTTAGCGTCAATCCCTTTTATCGAAAGTCCCATGTGTTTGTAAGATGCGAGTACTTCCTTGAATTCATTTTTACGCAATAGTCCGTTGTCAATAAAAAAACAAACGAGTTGTTTTCCAATAGCACGATGTAATAGTAGAGCTGCAACAGAGGAGTCCACTCCGCCCGACAACCCTAACAGAACTTTATCTTCACCTACTTGTTTTTTGATTTGTTCAACCTGTTCGGCTACAAAAGCTTTGGGTGTCCAATTTTGTCGACAGCCGGCAATATCAACTATAAAATTTTTGATAAGCTGTAAACCTTCGTCACTATGCGTAACTTCCGGATGAAATTGAAAGCCATAAACAGGGTGGTTAAATTTTGATTTTTTAGCTGTGAAGGCTGCCACCTGAATAGATTCGGTTGATGCAATACTTTGAAAACAATCAGGTAATTCAATTATTGTATCGCCATGACTCATCCATACTTGCGACTGTTTTTTAATGTTGTTAAAAAGAGTATTTGTTGTTTTAATTTTGTTCAATGTTGCTTTCCCGTATTCTCTTTTTTTTGAACGTTCCACTTTTCCGCCGAAATGCTTTGCCAACAACTGTGCGCCATAGCAGACTCCCAGTAGCGGGCGTTGCAACAATTTTTCAAAATTAGTAACTGATGGCGCATTTTTATCATTCACGGAAAAAGGACTACCGGAAAGTATGATAGCTTTTAGTGAATCATCTATTTGAAAATCAGCATGGTAGGGTTTTATTTCGCAATAAACATTTAGTTCACGGATGCGACGTGCAATGAGCTGAGTATATTGAGAACCGAAATCGAGTATGAGAATTTTTTCGTGCATTTTTTCCTTTTATCTTGTTTGCATTTAGTGTCATAATAGTCAATTATCTTCTTTTCCTTTTGTCTATTTGAAAATTGCTTATATTACCTTTTTTGCCTTGTCTTAATTGCCTTAAGGCACTTCTACCTTTGCCAAAATTTGTCGAATTATATCTTCCTGAATAATATTCTCGGCTTCCGCTTCATACGTCAGCCCTAAGCGGTGGCGCAAAACATCCATACAAATACTCCTAACATCTTCGGGAATAACGAATCCTCTGCGCTTTAAAAATGCTTGCGCTTTTGCTGCTAAAGCCAAATTAATGCCTGCACGCGGCGAACAACCATATTGAATTAAGGGTTGTAAATTTGCCAGACCATAGTCTTGTGGATTGCGTGTTGCGAATACAATATCAATGATATATTTTTCAATTTTTTCATCCATATAAATCTTGTGCACCTGCTTGCGAGCTCGCAA
>JAGOHC010000215.1 GCA_017996375.1 Saprospiraceae bacterium
CAAAATACCTTTGGGGTAAATTGGGGCTTGCAGTTTCGTGTTTTCTTTATGTATTGTAAGCAATTTTTCTTCATAGCTTTCACTCGCATGAGGATACTGACAAATTGAAAATCAAGCTTTATTCATATAATAAGGTTATTCTATCACGTTGAAAAAAGCGATTTTAGATTGTCAATCTATTTTACAAATAAACGGAAAATACTAAAACTATTGAAGAAAAAAAAATTACCTATTTCCAGTTTTCAATGCAAAATACAAGTCATTATTCTAAATACAAAAGACTGAGACCGTAAAATACCTGTATTTATTTCATAAAAAAGATGATAAATTATTTTTCGCCAAGGAAAGTGTACCCTGCCCGCTCTACTGCCTCTTTAATTTTAGAAGGGTCGATGACACTACCTGAGACCTTTACTTCACCTGTTTCAACTGTGGCAATAACTTCCGAAACTCCAAAAACTTCTGCAACATCACGTTCAACATGTGCTTTGCAGTTTTTGCAGGTCATGCCTTCAACCTTAAATACTCTTACTCCATCCATAAAATTTATTTTTTGTAATCGCTGCTTTTCTTTTTTCTTCGTGAGATATTTAAAAATGTATCCATTCACAATTAATAATAAAAGAACAACTGCCGAAAGAATTCCCAGCCATTCGGGCAATAAATGGTTGTGACCATGATGGTTGTGATTTGACATTTCGAACCAGCTTACTGGTAAAAACAGATCGATAAGATATCCAAAAAATAATGCACCTAAAATAATGGTTATCAAATACGTTAGCGTTGCCTTTCGCCCAATAGTCTTCCACAATACAGTAATAGTTGCAATGTTGGTTGCTGGCCCGGCCATAAGAAAAACCAAGGCTGCACCTGGTGATAAGCCTTTCATCATTAATACCGCGGCAACCGGTATCGAACCTGTTGCACAAATATATAATGGAACAGAAGCTGCCAACACCAGTAACATATTCAACCATGGATAGTTCGCATATTGAATAAAAAAATTATCGGGAACAACTACGGCTATAAGTGCGGCTAATAACAAACCGATAAGCAGCCACTTTGAAATATCCTGAATTAATTCAACAAACCCATAACGAAAAACCTTATGAACTGATGGCCAAAAGCCCAGCCGCTTTTCTTCTTTACTGTTTGAATACTGCTCAATTGCTGTATGCTCAAACCTATTGGCAATAGCCCCTCCGGCAATGCCAGTTGTCAGCGCAACCAATGGTCTGATAATAGCCATCGGCAATCCAAGCAACGAATAAGTTGCTAATATTGAATCAATTCCGGTTTGAGGAGTTGATATAAGGAATGAAACTGTTGGCCCCTTAGATGCCCCGTTCTTATAAAATGACAAGCCTGCTGGAATAACTCCACATGAACACAATGGCAATGGAATACCAAGTAATGTTGCATTTAGTACCGAAGAAAAAGTATTTTTATTCAGCATTCGTCCAACCTGTTCCGTTTGCAAATAAATATGCAGCAATCCTGCAAATAGAAAGCCAAACAATAAATATGGAGACATTTCAACCAATAAACTCCAAAATGATTTTATAAAACTGAAAAAAAAATCCATCGCTATATCTCTTTACTAATTTTTAAATAGAATATCCCCAAATTTACCCTTTGTTAAATGCCTTTTAGGTACAATACAAAACGGTGTAAGTTTAACAAAGTTTAGCATGAATTTGTTAACGAAAAAAAACCAAAAAACGATATTACTATCATGAATTAAGAAACCAGTGTCATTAAATTTCGGCTATTAACCGCTATCTTTGCAATAAACACGAAAGAAAAGGTATGGATAAAAAAATCACCATTATTGGTGCCGGAAACCTGGCAACCCGCGTAGCGCTTGAGTTACATAATCAGGGAGTTGAAATAGTTCAGGTGTATAGCCGCACTGTAACTTCAGCATTAACTCTGGCAAAGCTTATTGGATGCAATTATGTGACCCGGCCTGAGAAAATTACATCTGATTCGGACATTTACCTTATTTCAGTCAGCGACATGGCCTTTTCTGGGCTACTTAAAGAAGTAAAATTCAATGACAAACTTATCGCCCATACTGCCGGAAGTATTCCAATGGAGGATTTGAAAAAATATTCATCGAACTACGGTGTGTTTTACCCACTTCAAACATTCTCGAAATATCGTGATGTAAATTTCTCTAGGATACCTTTTTGTATTGAAGGAAATACTCCCGAAAACGAACAAACACTGGTCGATTTGGCATCAATTATCTCGAAAGATGTGAGGGTAATCACTTCGGAACAACGCAAGCAACTTCATCTGGCCGCAGTTTTCGCCAGTAACTTTGTTAATCATATGTATTCCATTGCCAGTGAATTGCTCCAGCAAAAAGATCTTCCATTCGATATTATCAGGCCTCTTATTGCAGAAACCGCATCGAAAGTTAAAAATATGACTCCGCGTGCAGCACAAACCGGACCGGCTGTCAGAAACGACAAAAATATTATGACAGAGCATCTTAGCATGCTCAATCAAAACGCAAAATTGAAAAAGATGTACAGTATGATTAGTGAGAATATTTATGATTTTCATAAAATCCCTAAATAATCCGGACATACATTTCAATTTGATATCAAATAATTGAATAGCAATATTTTATAATAATTACGGTCACAATATGGCATTTTTTAAAGAAGAACTGTTAAATGTCAAGGCATTTGTATTCGATGTTGATGGCGTACTTTCACGCGATGTTTCGCCCCTCGACAGCAACGGGGAACCCATGCGCACAGCCAATGTGAAAGATGGCTATGCTATCAGGAATGCAATTGCACAAGGCTTTCCTATTGCGATCATTTCTGGAGGAAAAAATGAAAATATTCGCAAAAGGCACCAATACTTAGGAATATCGGATATTTACATCGGAGTTAAAGATAAAAT
>JAGOHC010000067.1 GCA_017996375.1 Saprospiraceae bacterium
GTATTGTAGGCTCGGGCAACGTCACTACTACTTCTTTATTACCTTTGCTTAGTTCAATATCGAAATAATTGTCTAACTTAAACCCTACCTTCAAAATACTCATTGCAGATATTTCGACATTCGTAGAAGATACGTCAAATCCCAATACTTTTGTACTTAGCGCTTTGCTCAACCCTTTTTTGTCACGCACCTCCATTGTTGCCAACTCCGAAATAACGGACTCCACTTTTTCTTGCAACAAACCTTTCGATTTGGCAAAATCGTCAATCGCTGCACGTTCTTGCAAACGTTTCGTAAGCGGTTGCAATGCTTCATTTAGTGCAATAGCACAAGGTGTTTCAACATCTTTCCCTTTCACACTGAGTTTGCCGCCTTCTGCTCCCACTAACGTTAAAATTATTTGATTGACAAAAAAGCATACATATTTTGATGACACCTCCTTCAGTGCTTCCACTGCCCCACCCGACTCGTTGTTGTACCATTGCTCGTAATTGCCCGCTGTCGTATCGCGCAAAACGATAAAATCATTAAAATATAAATCTTTTAAATATTGATGATGCTTTTTGTATTCTACTTCTAAGCGCGTGTAAAGCGAATCAGGCAAATCCATACGCCTGCCTACGTGCTGCAATAATTGCAAATTGAAATCATAAATCAGTTGGTCAAATTCGCGGCGATAGCGTTCAGGATTGGAAAGTACAGCGAGTGCATTTTCTTCATCAATATCTGGTTTAAACTCAACTGGCACATAGGCTATCTGCAAACCCTTTGGGACGTTTGCACCTGTTATCAAATCGCCGATGCTGCTTTTTTGAAAACCTCCTCTTGCAAAATTAAAAATTATCAATGCCGCAATGCCTACAATCGTCATTATCAGCATGGCGCGACCCATATTATGTAATCCGCCGCCATTGCGCGTATTGCGTTGTTGCATAATGTTTTAGTAAGTTTGGTAAAGTTACAATACTTATTGTTTTACAATAGTTGTACGATAAACACCTTCAGAAGTATCAAGCAATAATTGATAAACGCCCGTAGGTATGTTTTCTGTATCAACAATTAAATGCGCTCTATTGTTGGAAAATTTACACGAAACTGGTTGCCCCAAAATATTAAAAATTTGAATGTATTTAACTTCCATATTTGTTGCTAAGGGCTCTACAAACACTTGTTGTAGAAACGGATTTGGATATATGCGAATATCCTTATTATCCACCTCTGTAATCGCCACACTTGCTATCAAAAGCAGATGCACCAATTGATCACAGGGGCTATTTGGGTTATCTATATAAAAACTATAACTGCCCGGCTGAGTGAAAACTGAATCGCCATAAATGTACACTTCGCCTGGCGAAATAGTATCTGTTATACTGATGATGAGTTGAATTTCTTGGGTAAGGTTTACCTGAATGATACTATCGCAGCCCGAACCGCCACCACCAAATATAGTTTCTGTTCCGCTAAGGTGCTCGCCATTATAAACTGTACCATTTACGATGATAAACTCATCGCCACATAAAGTATCAGTAATGCTATGCGTTATTTCTGAAGTTATTGTAATTGATTGTGTGATAGTATCGCTACCGTATTCATTTGCCACTATCAACGTTACAGGAAAAATTCCTGCTTGCAAAAAGTTGGCTGTAAAAGAAATTTCGTTAGAACTTACAGGGTTTGCACCTAACAAAATCCATTGTCGCTGCGTTACATTTGCAGAAGAATTATCGGTAAATGAAAGCGTTGCTGGTGCACAAAAACTGTTGGCTTGGAAACTAAAATTTGCTTCGGGTGCGGTATGGATAAACACATTTTGGTAGGTAGTATCGCTGCCACATTCGTTGAATGCAACCAACATTACCGTAAAAACGCCATCCTCAAAATAATAGTGTTCCGGAAAAAATGCAAAGCTGTTATTACCATCGCCAAAATCCCAGTAGAAACTGTCCGCTTGTACTGAAATATTGTTAAAAAATGCCGTTCTGTCATCCACAACAAACGAATAATTCGCCTGTGGTATTTCGTTAATTGTGATTACATCATTCAACGTAAAGGTATGTTCGCCAGCTGCATTATATGCTGTAATTGACACATCAAAAACACCCTCATTCGGGTACACAACGGTTGGGTTTAGCATAGTGCTAATTGTGGGTACTCCACCTTCAAAATGCCAAACAACCGAGTTTGCGTTTAGCGATGTATTTAAAAAAGTTATTTCATAGCCTGCACATCCTACGGCATTAGTTTGTATTTCAAACGATGCCAATGGTGGTGTGATAATGGTTGGTGATGGAGATAAAAATATTGGAATTGCATCGAGCACAATTGCGTTGGGTGAAAGTTGAATTATTGAGTCTGTAGTCGCAAAATCCCATCTGTACATTTTCAAATCTGACAACCCAAAACTCATTGGAAATGAATATGTTGCGCTGGCAACTTCTGCCTCATCTATAGTAGTTTTTGCCCATAAAGCATAGATGAAATTTCCGTTAGCATCTTTAAATGCTGCGCCTTCAACATTACTGGGAAGGTTCATTTGTGCCGTCTTCAAACTATCGTAAGTTGTGCCATACAATAACTTTGAAGTGGTATAAAATGCTATACCGGCATTGGTATAATTACGCGAATACGGTGGCAGGTCAATGATGCGTTGGTACAAACCCATGATGTTTTTAGGTATATTGGTTTCTTCAATAAAATCTGTTTCTGCAAGGGCAAAAACATCCAATTTTGAAAAGCCTTCTTTTTGCGCTTTCACCAATGCTTTGATTATATAATTGCGCTGCGGTTGTTCTCCACCCAACTCATCTTCAATCTTTTTTCGAGGTATATTACATTCACTTATAGTATATATTTTTTTAGGATGTATGACTCCATCAAATCCTCTTTGCTCAAGGACTGTTTCGAAGCGATTTTTTGCTGCCTCCATGCCATCGGCAGCAGCATCGGAGTGCCGGCGATAGACAATTCCTCCGGCATTTACGTCATAATATTTTACGCTGCCGTCATAATTTGGATAAATATTCAACCCGATTGCATCGAAATATGCCCCGCCCTTATTCGGGAATGCCGTTGCGACACTTCCGTCCAATGGATTATCTGTATTTCGTAAAATGGCATCTATAAAACTTGCGTGACCGATGCCACCAATCATCACATAATCATCGGGGCTGATAGTTTTAATGATTTCATAAGCAACGCGCAACATTCGTATATAATAGAAAATCGGCGCATGAAGGTTATAGTCGCAAGGATCAGGATTATTCTCGTACCAGTTGCCATATTGTCCAACTACCAAACCACCTTTTTGGCTACCTTCGTCAAAATCGGGTGATGGCAATATTTGCCAATACGTTACGTGGTCTTTATATACTTTTACGGTTTCATAAATATATTTGGCAAACTCGTTTTGGTCATTATAGGGTGTGGCATTTGAGCCATCATCCCAAATGTTTGTATAAATATTTTTAAATAAAACAGATTGGTTTGTCGGACAATAATACTGTGTGTCTCGAACTTCCGCTACTGGATAGCCCAAAATTGCGGTATTGCCTTGAATATCTAAATTGTGATAATGCTGGAATGTTGATGCGCGAATATCATATCCAAATCCGTCTAAAAAGAAATGTGGTAATAAGGTACGCAAGGCGTTTACACCAACGCCTTCTATTTGTGCCAACGTATTTCCGGCAGCTATATCGGCTAATTGTTCATCTGACCAAGGCGGATAGAAACTAAAATTTGCACCGTAGCGAAATGGTGTTGCTATAGGTGGCACATACTCCAAAGCGGTTGAATCAATTTGTGGAATTTGTGTGTTTTGTATAGTCAATGTATCAATTTTAGTGCTTGTTCCGCATAAACCTTCCGCCAGTAATATAACTTGAAATTGCCCCGCCTCCATATAGAAGTGATTAGGGTTTTCGAGGTTGCTGGTATAGCCATCGCCAAAATACCAATTGAAAGAATTTACAAATGAGGATGAAGTATTCTGAAAATTAACCAATGCCCCATTTTGATTAAAATTAAAATCAGCTACCGGAGGTTCATGCACATTATATGTTTGTACTTCATGCGATATTATATTGTTTTGAGCATCGCGGACAGTAAGTTGTACAATGTGATTGCCGATAGTCGTAAAATTTACTACTGGGTTATTTATGGTTGATGTTACAGGAACAGCATTTTCAAACTCCCAGAAGTAGGTATAGCCAGTTTGTTGATTTATAGCGTTCAATTGTACCGGAAAATTGGTACACACATCATCGGAAAAATATTCATTTAAAAAGCTCGATTGTTTCAAAAAAATTGGGGAAGCGGATAAAGTCAAAATAACATTTCCTTGCATGATTTCGTAAGAATGTGTTGTGCCATAATCAATATTATATTTCAAAAAATTAGAGGTTGTAAAAGCAGCTGGCAGTTGGTAACTAACACTTACCGATTCGCTTCTATCCGTATGCGTTTTTGCCCAAAGTACAATGATGCTGTTATTGTTTGCATCCTCAAAAACACCTCCATCAACTGTATTTGGCAAAGCTAATACTTCGGTGCGTGCAGCATTATATTTATATCCAAATAACAACTCGGTGCAAGTTTTGTACGCAATACCTTCGGGTGTACGTGTTTGTCGTAAGCCATTGTAAGGTAACAGTTTTTCGTAAGCGCCCATTACACCAAATTCATGTGTAGCATTATTGTAGAGTTGTTCCTCAGAGAGGGTGTAAAGATGATATTGTAAAAAATCGTTTTTCACACACGAAATAAATGCTTTAGCTATAAAATTTTGTTGCGCCGAATCGCTGCCAATATATTCATCAAATGATTTACGAGGAATATTCCCTTCTGTAATTGTCCACAATTTTTGAGGATATAAATTGCCTTCATACCCATAATTATCTAAAACCTCCTGATAAATTAGCCGTGAGCGCATCAATCCGTCAGCGGCTTTATCCGAATGGCGGAAGTAACGCCAATCATTTAATTCATTGCTCCACTCACGTACTGCACCATCAAAATGTGGGTAGGAATGGAAGCCCATTACATCGAAATAAGCCCCTCCTTTTTCGGGATACGTTGATTCGATTGAGCCATCTAAAGGGTTATCGGTATTACGCAAAACGGCATCCAAAAAACTTGGAAAGCCCGTACCGGAAAGCACAACATAATCATTGGGTTCAAGATATTTTATAACCTCATAGCAAATTCGTAGTGTGCGGATGTAATGAAAAATTGGTGCGCGTAATTTGTAATCACAGGGATCAGGGTTGTTCTCCCACCAGTTGCCGGGCGAGCCAGGCAGTAAGTAGCCTCTGTTGCCGGTATAGTCAAAACCGGGCTCGTTCCACACTTCCCAAAATTTGATGTGGTTACCATAAGTTTGCACCATTCTATAAACATATATTGCAAGGTAGTTTTGCTCATTTACGGGTGTACCATTTAAGCCACCATCCCAGATTGGCTCATATAAGTTGGCAAACATAACCGATTGATGTTCAGGGCAATAGTGTGTTGTGTCACGGTGCGCCTCCGAAGGGTAGCCAATAATGCAGGTATGTTCACCTAAGCCTAAATCTGAGTATGCTTGAAAAGTAGGGAGTAAACTGTTGTATCCATAATTTTCTAAATAATCTTCTGAGATAAGCGGACGCAATGCTTTCGCGCCAATGCCAGTTGCTGGTAATGTATCAATGCCCGCAGCTAATGTTGCCAACTGTATATCATTAAAGGCAGTGATTGCACCTGTATTAACGGCAGGGTAAAATACGCCTGTATAGGGCTGAACAATTTGGTTTGCATTGAAGTTTATCTGTGCAACAAGTGTGCAGCTAATAAACAAAATTGGGAGCATTAATTTGTTCTTCATTTTGATTACAAATTTGTTGTTTAAACAAAAAAGTTAGCCGCAAAGATAAGTTATTTGAAATACTATCTCGTTAATATTCTACAATAACGCTATCTTTGCCGCCGAACACAATACTTTTTCGTATGTTAAAAATTATTGAGTGTCCGCGCGACGCAATGCAAGGCATCAAAGCGTTCATACCTACCGAAAAAAAAATCGCCTACATCAACCAGTTGTTGCAGGTGGGGTTTGATACCTTGGACTTTGGTAGTTTTGTATCCGCAAAAGCCATACCACAGATGAGTGATATTTTGGAGGTTATTCCTCATATCAACAAACAGCAAAATAAAACAAAACTTTTAGCCATTGTTGCCAACCAACGCGGTGCAGAAGAGGCGGTTCAACATTCTATTATTGATTATTTAGGCTATCCGTTTTCAATTTCTGAAACTTTTCAGTTGCGAAACACAAATGCTACCATTGCAGAATCTGTCTCTCGCTTAACCGAAATTGAAACCATTTGTCGCCAAAACAAAAAAGAACTTGTCGTGTATATTTCGATGGGGTTTGGCAACCCTTACGGTGATGAATGGAGCGTAGAAATTGTACAAAAGTGGGCAAACATACTACGCGATATTGGCATAAAAATATTATCACTGTCCGATACAATTGGTGTATCAAATCCAGATAACATAGCCTTTTTATTTGATAACCTTATTCCACGCTATCCCGAAATTGAGTTTGGTGCACACCTACATACACAACCCCATAATTGGTACGAAAAAGTAGATGCTGCTTACCGAAATGGGTGCCGCCGCATTGACGCTGCTATAAAAGGATTCGGTGGTTGCCCTATGGCAAAAGATGACCTCACCGGAAACATGGCTACCGAAAACGTTATTGCATATTTGGATGAGCATGACGTGGCGACAGGATTGAATCGGGTTGAGTTTGCTAGAGCAATGCGTATGGCATCGGATGTATTCCCAACGCATTAATCTGCTATTAAAAAACCAACAGCTTGTAGCCAAGCAGATTCTGCAACAAACTCAAAGACTACTTGCTCGCCGATGGCTGCAACAAATGCGCCTTGTATTTTTCCCTCTATGTTTTTTTTATCTTGATACAAATATTGTAACAACTGTGTGTTGGATTGGGCGTATTCAGTCATAGCCTTTTTAAAATTCTGTATTGCTTCACCGTAATACTTTTTCACAAAATGTTGTATCTCTAAAAACTCAATTTTTGATAAACCAAATTGACTGTTAGCTATGTACGCTTCGCCAAAAATTCCTACTGCTACGGCTTCGCCATGCGTAATAGCAAATGGCGTTGGCAACAAAAAACTTTCGATAGCATGACCCAACGTGTGTCCTACGTTTAGTGCTTTACGGACGCCCTTTTCAAAAGGATCTTGTCGGATAATTTTATCCTTAATCATCATAGACCGAAAAATAAAATCGTTATTTATAACCTCATTTACAGAATGAACATTTGATACAAGTTGCCACAAATTTTTATCGGCAATTAATGCGTGTTTGCAGCATTCTGCATAACCACTCAATAATTCTTTTGGTGGCAAGGTATGTAAAAATGTTGGATAAATAAGCACAGCCACTGGGTAGCGAAACAAGCCAATCACATTTTTAATATATTGAAAATCAATGCCTAACTTGCCGCCAATGGCAGCATCTATTTGTGCTAACAATGTTGTAGGGATATGTATAAAATCAATGCCACGTTTGAATGACGCAGCACAAAATCCGCCCATGTCGCCAATAACGCCACCACCTAAATTGATGAACAATGTATTTCTATCGGCTCGTAATTGCAAAAGTTGTTGCCAGATATATTCGCAAGTAGCCAAATTTTTATGCGCTTCGCCAGCAGCAATTTCGATTACAGAAAACGGCATTGCAAAATGTTGTTGAAAAATCGGCAAACAATCTCGTTGCGTATTTTCATCTGTTAAAACGACTATTTGCGTATAATTACGTTGGGTCAAAAAGCTATTCAGCTCGTCCCAATTGTATTGTAGCGTTGGATAATCCATCACTTATTCTGGTAAAATTTCTATGACTTTTATCGTCCATGCTTGTGGTTTCTCGGCAAACAAGATTTTTGTTTCTGCCCATGTCTCAGCAAACAAATTCGATTGGCGATATTGCTCCAAATGCACTTCGCTTTCCCAAAAACTGAATGTGAAAAGTACATTTGCCTCCGAAGCATTTTGCCACAACTCCAAATGTTGGCAGCCTGCAAAAGCGCGAATGTGGTGTTTGCTCGCTTCAAAAACTTGAAGAAAATCATCTATTTTTTCGGGAGAAAAAGTCATTTTTACAATTCGTTTTATCATGCTACAACTTGTTTTTACGATGAATTTCCGACAAATATCTATGTATTTATATGAAAAACAAAACAACTTTAGGCTTTGTCTCATATTCTTAATACAATCTTAGTATTCTTTGATTATTCCTTTCCAGCATTGGCTATTTTTATTAATTTTACGAAGTTTCTTCAAAACAAAACATACTATCACTTAACAAACCATACGCTAAACATGGGCTTTTCAGATTTATTCAGAACGAAATCCATTCAAAAAATACTGCATGAGTATAAAGAAAATCCTGCGCTTTCGGAAGGTGGAACAGGTTTGGATAAGCAACTTACCGTACGCGACTTAACCGCCTTAGGCATTGCGGCAATTATTGGTGCGGGTATATTTAGCACCATCGGTACTGCCAGCGCTAACGGTGGTCCTGCAGTTATTTTCTTATTTGTTTTCACTGCCATCGCTTGCGGATTCGCTGCCTTTGCTTATGCCGAATTTGCGTCCCTGCTGCCCGTTTCAGGGAGTGCTTATACCTACTCGTATGTGGCTTTTGGCGAACTCATCGCTTGGGTTATCGGTTGGGCACTCATCATGGAATATGCTGTTGGGAATATTGCTGTTGCGGTTTCATGGTCGGGATATTTTACAAGTCTTTTGGAGAATTTAAAGATAGATGCTTTGGGTATCAACGGCATACACATTGCTGATTGGATGACTACCGATTTTACTTCTGCAAAATTGCATTTCAAAGAAGCCACAAATGCTCTTGCAGCTGGTAGCAATTTAACTGACCTACCAAGCTCTGTAATAGAAGGATATCAGGCATGGATGAACGCTCCAAAAATTGGAGGCTTGCGCCTCATAGCAGACCTTCCGGCAATATTTATCACTATCATTATCACTTGGCTAGTATATCGCGGTATTTCTGAATCCCGCAATGCGAGCAACATTATGGTAGCCATAAAATTAGGCGTTGTGTTATTGGTTATAATTGTGGGTGCATTTCATATTGACGTAACTAATTGGCATCCCTTTGTTCCTAACGGGATGGGTGGTGTATTAGCTGGCGTGAGTTCAGTATTTTTTGCGTATATCGGTTTCGATGCTATTTCTACTACTGCCGAAGAGTGCAAAGATCCACAGCGCGACTTGCCCCGAGGGATGTTGTATTCTATCATCATTTGTACAGTGCTATACATTACTATTGCATTGGTGCTGACGGGTATGGTAAACTATAAATTGTTAGATGTTAATGACCCATTGGCATTTGTTTTTCAAAAAATAAATATGCCTTGGCTTTCAGGAATTATTGCGCTAAGTGCAATCGTAGCAATGGCAAGTGTTTTGTTGGTTTTTCAACTCGGTCAGCCACGTATTTGGATGAGCATGAGCCGCGATGGTTTGTTGCCGAAGGCGTTTTCCAAGATTCACCCTCGCTATCAAACACCATCATTTGCTACCATTATGACTGGTTTTATGGTGATTGTTCCGATGTTATTTATTACAAGCGACATGATTGTTGATTTGTGCAGCATGGGTACGCTATTTGCCTTTGTATTGGTATGTGCGGGGGTACTGCGATTGCAGTTGCAACCCGACGCACCACGCGGAAAATTCAGAACGCCATACATTAATTCGAAATATATTTTTCCGTTGATGGTAATTGGTGCAATAGCATTGCTATTAACGAAGTACAAAACAGACACATTTAACTTTATAAAAAATGAGAGAGAAGCATATAGTGCAATTGACTTTTTAGCAAAGCTAAATGATGCTGATAAACAGACACTTACAACCTTTATTCAATCGAATGATAGTGGAAGTTTTAACAATGCGAAGCAAGATTTACCCACATATTTAAATGGATTGACGGAAGAAAGTTTCCAACAAATACTCACAGGTGTTAATATTGATGATAGCAAAAAATATGAGTCTGGCTGGCAACTTTTTCAACATAAAATACCGATGTGGTTGTTTGTTATAACTTGCGTGCTGCTCGGTGTATTGTGCTTCAATTACAGCCTTTCGCTGATACCTGTTTTAGGCTTGGTAAGTTGTTTATACATGATGGCACAGATACCAGCAAAAAGTTGGTTTGGGTTTTTAATTTGGCTATTAATAGGATTAATTATCTACTTCGGATTCAGCTACAAAAATAGTAAACTCAATACTGCAAAGTAAGTTTTATAACGATGAGAATAATGTTAATTGGGTATGGTAAAATGGGTAAAACCATTGAGCAAATAGCCTTACAGCGCGGGCACCAGATTGTTGCAAAAATAGATATACAGAATACTGACGATATCGGAAAAAACCCTTGCGATGTTGCTATTGAATTTACCAACCCAAAGTCTGCCGTCAATAATTTAATCAACTGTTTTAATCATCAAATTAAAGTTGTGTGTGGCACTACGGGTTGGCTATCGCAATTACCTGATGTAATTGATTTTTGCAACAGTAAAAATGGTAGTCTGTTATACGCTTCAAATTTTAGCATTGGTGTAAATATTTTTTTTGAAATTAATAAGCGATTGGCTTCACTCATGTATAAGCAAGCAACATATAATGTGCATATAGAAGAAATTCATCACACCGCTAAATTAGATGCGCCAAGTGGAACTGCAATTACATTAGCAGAAGAAATTATGACGTATTATTCTACTTTTGAAAGTTGGATAAATGAAGTGTCTACAAACCCAAATGAGTTATCAATTATCTCACAGCGCGTTGACAATGTGCCGGGTACACATACCATTTTTTATGACTCTTTGGTTGATTCTATTGAATTAAAACACACAGCACATACGCGTGTGGGGTTTGCTTTAGGTGCGGTTGTGGCAGCAGAATGGTTAGCAAACAAGCAAGGCGTATTCACAATGCAAGACGTGTTACAACTGAATATTTGAATTAATTAATCCCAAAAACTCCACGCGACACCGAAGCGCAAATATCGGTCGAACATCGGGTAATACGGAACGGTATAATACATTTTATTGCCATTAAACCATGTGGTGATGTTTTCCATTTTGACAAATGCCCTAAACTTTTTCACTCTAAAAGAAAGAAAAACATCTATCGCCGGAAACGCTTTCAGCAACACGCTATCTTGCAGATAAAATTGCCCAACCTGAGGAGCATACGCATTCCCATAAAAATCGGAGTTGATACGGAAGTCGACACCAGTACGCAGTAGCAATGCTTTTTTAAATAAATTTTTCTCGAAGTAAAGACTGTTTTTTGAATATAAAATGGGCAGTCGAATTACATTCTCTGAAATATTTTGTATCGCCACATAATTATCCAAATGTATTGCGCCAAGCGTAAAATGTTTTTTGATTTGCCACTGTAAAATGCTGATGGGTTTGCTGATTTGTTGCGGTGTGACAGCTTGATCGAAATAAATAAAATTGTGCATTAAGGAGTAGCGCATCGTGACGGATAGCTGCCATGCAGGAAGTCCGTAACTTCCCTCCAATTGGTTTTCGGTAGTGTGTGCAAACGCATTGCTCCACAGGAGTTGCTCAGACAAATAAGCCGTTCGTTCTATCTCCGTTGGGCGGTAATGTAGAAAGCGAGCTGCCACATTCCATTCACCCCACTTGCCTAACTTCGATCCCATTATTCCCTGTAAATGGATGTTGCCATTGCCAAGTATATATCGCCCTAATGTTTGGATATAAAACGTTTTCGCTTGAAAATTAGCTTTTGCTTCGAGGCGAAACAAGTTATTTTCGTTGCTCAAGTAAGTATCCTCATCAAACCAACGATGACTGTGTGTAGCACTTGCAGCAAAGAGTAACTTTGCCCGTTCGGGCGCATACTGAAATGTTAAAGTATTATGTATTATATTTTGCTTGAAATGCAGTCGCAAGCCGCGTTCATCAACTAATTGATTCCGATAAAACAACGAATCATCGGTTGGTGCATCATCATAAAATTTATAACGTTGTTGTACATATTGTGATTGGAAAATTAGCGCAAGCGGTGAGCTAACAATTTGTTGTATTGTATCAATTTTTACTTTTTTGGACAACTGCCAAAAATGCGTCATCGCTACTGTACTGTGTGTAGCACGCAATACGGCATCCTCTAAATTTACAGGCACATTCAGGCGTTGATTATAAAAATTATCGTCGTATAACGTATCGGTGCTTATGCCGCCGTTGTCTTTTCCATTAAGCGTATTATTGATGTAATTCAGAAATAGATGGTAACGGTCATCTTTGCTGTGATACCAAAACCCTACGCCGATGGAGGTATGTTTATTTCTATAATTTTGATATTGCCCAAAGTGACTAATACGTGCATAATCCATTGTAAAATTAATGCGATGCGTAAAGTTGCGGCTCAGTGTTGCTTTAAAAAAAGCGTCATTCTGTTTGCTGCCTTGCAAATAATAAATATCCGAAAATGAGCGGCTTACTTTCCCGAAGCGAAATTTTTCTAACGTGGTAATATAATTATCGTATTGCGACATACCAAGTTCAAAACCCTTTCGGATAGGTGATTGATGCAATAACGGATATGCTGGCGAGCCTACGTTACCTAAATTTGCCCACTCCCAAGCGCGTTGTTGAAGTGGATGACCGCCTTCAAAAAAATCCCCTAACAAAGTATCAGAAAACTGCGTAACATTATGAAAATCAGGTAAATAAAAAAACGAAACACTACCCGTATCGGGTAAAAATTCGCTGTCTAATTTAACCGAGTCCCTTGCTTGTGTTGGGTCAGTATTGTTAAAATTTGGAAGTTGTGCAGCAGTAACTATTGGCACAAAGCAAATTGCCCAAAGCAAGCGTTCGCCTATTTTTTTTATACTAAATTGCTGATTGTTTTTTCGCATGGTACCCATTTCAATATCCGCGCTTATCCAACCAATCGCGATATGCATTGGCATTTACGCGATGCCCTTGCATTGTTTCCGCAAAAGCATGATAACCCGACTCGTCTGGTTTGGCACACATAAATATATAATTGTGTTTCTCTGCCTCCAACACGGCATCAATACTTGATATGGAAGCCATATAAATAGGACCCGGTGGCAACCCTTTATACTTATACGTATTATATGGTGAATCGTACTGCAAATGATAATCCAGCACCCTTGTCGCGTCAAAATCGCGGGTAGCGAAAACGGCGGTAGGGTCGGCTTGCAATGGCATATCTATATGG
>JAGOHC010000216.1 GCA_017996375.1 Saprospiraceae bacterium
CTTCCATTCTTGTTCACTTTAGAGGCACTTAAAAAAGTATCGGCATTTGCTGCCAATCTCACAATAAACTTAGAACCCGTTTATGGAATTTTATTAGCGTGGGTTATTCTGAGCGAAGACAAATTACTCACCACACAATTCTATATCGGGGCAGCTATTATCGTTTTGGCGGTAATCGTTTATCCACTTTGGCTGCAACGCTTTCATCGGAAATTTATGTTTGCCAAATTTACCAAGAGAAAGGAGTAATAAAACCTACATGAATATTGCAAAACAATTATGTGGAATGTATTTTTATTTGTTCCATGCAGTTTGAATCACATCTTCACCGTTTTCCGCTTCTTACGTGATGGGTTTGCCTGCTGCTCTTGTTGGTTTTCATAGGGTGCGCCCATGTGCCATTCAAAATATTGATTTTGATTTGTGCTTTCTTGCTCCTGAATGATGCCTTCAGGATTTGGCGCAACGACGACGGTTAATGCTGATGAAAATATTTCTTCGTTTTCGGTTTGTACAACGGCTGCGGGAATTTCAAAAATGCCCTCTTTGATTGGTCGCAAATAATAAGTGTAGGCAATTTTACTTGAACGTACGCCATTGATGATAGTGTATGATGAAGATTGATTGGGACCGCCTATGAGTTCAAAGTTATCGAAAGCAGGTGCATCGAAGTGTTCAATGTCAGCATTTTCGATGGTGTAAGTTATTGAAAAATCATTACCCATTAATACGGTATCTAAGCTTGCAGTTACTGCAATGGAAATTTCAGATTGCCCTACTACAAACTGACAGGTGTAAAAAAATAACAGCGTTATATAATATTTCAAGAAGTGCATTTTTGGCATTGCAATTTATTTTTTCTACAAAAATATTAAAAAATATGCAACAACAAAAGCCCGAACTTTGTGTTGCGAGTTCGGGCTTTTGAAAAAGTTAAAACTTGAAAAATATACTACGCTTTCGCTAATATTTTCTTCTCTTTGATACGTGCTTTTTTACCAACAAGGCTACGTAAGTAGAATAATTTTGCTCTACGTACTCTCCCTTTTTTGGTAACCGTAATCTGTTCGATATTTGGCGAGCAGAACGGGAAGATACGCTCCACACCAACACTGTTGGATATTTTGCGAACTGTAAATGACTTCGTGCTGCCTTGTCCTTTTATTTGAATGACATCACCTCTAAAATCCTGAATACGAGTTTTATCGCCTTCTATGATTTTGTAACTGACCACTACGTTATCGCCGGGACCAAAATCAGGGAATTTGCGTTTTAACGCCATCTGGTCTTGTACAAATTGAATAGCATCCATGACTGAAATGTAAAATATTAATTATTTACTGAATATATTAGCTAAGAAAAGTATGCCGTTTATTCAGCATAAATCTAAATTGAGGCGCAAATGTACAAATATTTACCTGAAAATCCAAAATTTATTTTTAAAAAATATGCTACTTTTGTTATAGGTATTACGTAATAATTTAAAGAATTTACTTTATGTATATGTTTTATATGCTTTACTCTTAAATGATAATGCCTACCAACCCAAGTTTACACACTATACCTAAAAAATCAACGTTACATTCAAGAAAAATATAATTTATGAATATTAACTTTACACGCAACTTAGCATTATTGGTCGCAATTTTGTTTGCAAATTATTTGGTAGCGCAAGACCCTATATTTAGTCAATACTACTCGGCTCCAATGCAGATAAATCCAGCTTTTGCAGGCAACACTTACGCACCGCATATTGCCATAAATTATCGCAACCAATGGCCATCGCTTGATAAAGCATACATTACTTTTGGGGCGGCGTATGACCAACTCATCGAAAACCTGAATAGTGGAATTGGTATCATGTTGCTTTCAGACAATGCCGGCAATGGTATTTATAAAACCTCAAATTTTTCGGCTGTATATGCCTATCGCTTAGAAGTAAACGATGACTTTTTCTTGAAATTTGGTTTACGTGGTGGTGCTATTCAATCCACACTAAATTGGGACAAGTTAATATTTTATGACCAGTTAGACCCCATCAATGGCACTACCGACCCAAATGGTGCGCCGATACCAACAGAAGAGCAACGCCCTAATGAATTGACACGCACGTATTTTGATGTAGGAACAGGATTTTTGGCATACACTAAAAACTTTTATGGGGGTATTTCATTAAACCATTTGAACCGCCCTGATGAAGGCTTTTTTAATACCAATGAAAACTTAGAAAGTGGATTACCGTTGCGATTAGCAATACAAGCAGGCGGGCAAATTCAGCTTCGCGAAGCAAATCGCAAAAATGACTCCCCGGCGTATGTATCACCTAATATTACCTACATCAGACAAAATAATTTTAATCAGATTCATGCTAATATCATTGCAAGTGCAGGGTTGGTTTTTGGTGGAGTAGGGTTTAGGCACACTTTTGGCAACTCAGATGCTGCTATATTTATAGCCGGTATGCAAAAAGGTGTTTTCAAATTAGGCTATTCTTATGATTTGACCGTATCAGGTTTAGCAGGTAAAACTGGAGGAGCGCACGAAGTATCCTTAATATTAAATTTTGAAAAAGAACGAAAAGCCGACTACAACGATTGTTTTCACCTGTTCCGCTAAATATTTAACATTTTTCGTCCAATTTTTTACAAAATTTTATAAAAAAATATTCGTTATCGTTAATATAAAAAAAAATTAGCAAAAAATTTGTACATTTCTTTATATTTGCTGTCACTTTTCATTTTCCATAATAAAATCGAATCAATGAAGATTTTTTTGAAGTTTAGCACCTTACTCTTTGCAGTTGCAATATTAGCTGCCGGCTGCAGCAAGAAAGAAAAATCCTCCAATACGGGTTGGAAT
>JAGOHC010000068.1 GCA_017996375.1 Saprospiraceae bacterium
CATCGTTAGTGATTGAAATAAATTCCATTATTACATTTGGTATTTAATTGTATTTGTTGTACATTTGCACTCCGAAAATAAATAGTAACGTCCAAATTTTGTTCATCGCAATTATTTAGGCGGACTTTCAATACAATTTATCAGTTTTAATATTATGTACGCAGTAGTTACCATTGGTGGTTACCAATTTAAAGTAGAGGAAGGGAGATACGCCTTCGTAAATCGCCTTTCTGCCGAAAAAGGCGAAAAAATTTCGTTCAAGGATGTGCTTTTGATAGATAACAACGGGAGTGTGCGCGTTGGCAAGCCTACCCTTAGTGGTGCGGCGGTAAATGCTACTATCCTTGAACACGTAAAGGGCGATAAAGTTATCGTTTTCAAAAAGAAACGGAGAAAGGGTTATCGCAAACTAAACGGTCACCGTCAAGCAATGACCAAAATTCAGATTGAAAGTATCGTTGCATAAGCAGCGACATTTGCCCAAAGGCAACTGTTTTTCATATAAAAATTTTATATTCTAATATTATTTTGTCATGGCACATAAAAAAGGTGTCGGTAGTACCGACAATGGTAGAGACAGTAAAAGTAAAAGACTCGGAGTAAAATTGTTCGGCGGGCAAACAGCCATAGCCGGCAATATTCTCGTGCGCCAGCGCGGTACGCGTTTTCATCCGGGTTTAAATGTATATTTGGGCAAAGATTATACCCTCCACGCTGCGGTAGATGGTATCGTAACGTTCAAGAAGCAAAAGCAGAACAGAACGTTTGTACACATCACTCCGTTAGATGCAGTAGTTGAAGCTCCGGCAGCACCCGTTAAAAAAGTAGCGGCACCAAAAGCTGCGCCTAAGGCTATAGCCGAGAAACCAGCTGCACCAATTGAAACACCTGCTCCGGTTGTTGAAGAAACATCGACACCAGCACCGAAAGGCATCAAGGCAGATGACCTAAAAGTAATTGAAGGCATCGGTCCAAAAATAGAACAACTCTTAAAAGAAGGAGGCTTCCCTACTTGGGAGTCCGTAGCAAATGCAGATGCAGCAGCATTGAAAGAGATTTTATCCAATGCGGGTTCTCGCTTCAGTTTCCATGACCCTACTACTTGGCCAGACCAAGCGCGTATGGCAATGAATGGCGAATGGGACAAACTGCGCGAATTTCAAGATTTGCTTATGGGCGGCAAGCACTCCGAATAATTTATTTGGAAAGGTTTTAGTTTTCATAGCTTTGTTTTTATCCCTATCCTATTTAGGATAGGGTTTTTTATTTTTGGTTAAACATGTTTGCTTTGCGTAAGCAAACAGTTGCGTACATTTGCTTTAAAATGGCGGGAATATACATACATATACCTTTCTGCAAACAGGCGTGCAATTATTGCAACTTTCACTTTTCGACATCCACTAAAAACTATGCTGCGATGGTCAGTGCGCTATTGTTGGAAATTGCATTGCAACGTCATTACCTACAAGGTGCAACAATCCAAACCATCTATATCGGTGGCGGCACGCCATCCTTGTTACCCGTTGAAGATGTGATGAAATTATTAGACCAAATTGCCAATCATTTTAGCATTACGGCAACCCCCGAAATTACGCTCGAAGCCAACCCTGATGATTTGAACAATACCTATTTATCCGCCTTGCGGCAAACTCCCGTAAATCGTTTGAGTATTGGTATTCAATCTTTTTATGATGATGATTTGCGATATATGCACCGCGCACACAATGCCACCGAAGCGGAAAATTGTTTGATGGCAGCACAAGATTTTGGCTTTGAAAATATTTCGGTTGATTTAATTTACGCTACACCCAACATGACACAAATGCAGTGGGAGTATAACGTACAAAAAGTGATGCAATTAAAAATTCCACATATCTCCTGTTATAGTTTAACGGTTGAGCCCAAAACTGCACTGCACACTTTGATAAAGAAAAAACAACTTCCGCCACCGGAAGATGAGCAAGCCGAAGTGCAGTTTGCCACCCTTATGAATTTAGCACAAATACATGGCTACGAGCATTACGAGGTTTCCAACTTTTGTTTGCCGGACAGATATGCACAGCACAACACTAACTATTGGCGTGGTGTGCCGTATTTAGGAATCGGTGCTTCTGCACATTCGTTTAATCAAGTTAGCCGACAATGGAATGTAGCTAATAATGCCTTGTATGTCAAGGCTTTAGAACAGGGAGTTGTTCCGTTTGAAATGGAAGCACTCACCATTGCACAGCAATATAATGAATATGTTATGCTATCCTTACGGACGATGTGGGGCTGTGATGCATCCAAGATTACCCTATTTGGAGAAGAAATGTACCAATATTTTTTGATAAATGTTGAACCATTGGTTGCAGCCAGAAAACTCGTACAACACGATACTGTTTACTACATTCCGCCAGCATATCGGTTTCAATCGGACGGTATTGCCTCCGACTTGTTTTGGGTAGAATAATTCAGCGAAACGGCGTTTGTTACAAAATGAAAAATAACAAAAAACGTTGTATATTGAGATAAAAAAACACAGCAGCATGAAGTTAGAACACATCGGTATTGCCGTAAAAAACTTGACAACAAGCAACGTGCTATTCGCTAAACTTTTGGATACAGAGCACTATAAAATTGAAGCGGTTGATTCCGAACACGTACTCACATCTTTTTTTAGTGTAGGAGAAGCTAAGGTGGAACTACTCGAATCTACATCGCCTGATGGCGTAATCGCAAAATTTATTGAAAAGCGCGGCGAAGGCATTCATCACATTGCGTTTGAAGTGGAAGATATCGAAGCAGAAATGCACCGATTACAATTAGCTGGATTTACGCTATTGCAAGAAAAACCAAAACGCGGTGCCGATAACAAGTTGGTTTGCTTTCTACATCCTAAAAGTACCAATGGTGTATTGATTGAGCTATGCCAAACTATCCGAGCCACATAAAAAATTGCCAATGATACAACTTCGAATCATACTTTGTTGTTGGTTGTGCCTTCGGATGGCAAGTGTTATCGGGCAGACACTCGCTGTTTCTGAACCCATTTCTTTATCTAATGATAAGGCTGTTTTTGTTATTGGCAAAATGAGAAATCACGCGTTATTAATTCAACAACAAAATGATAAAGCAATTGTAAAAGCATTTGACGACAATATGCTGATGCGATGGGAAAAGGAGTTGGTGCTGGACAAACGCGACCCCAATGTGTTGCTAACGTTTCAGGCAAGCAAGGATTATTTCTGTTTACTCTACTTACACCAACGGCGGCAGCACACGATTTTAAAAATTCATCGCTACTCACCAGCTGCAGAGTTGATTGATTCCATTACCATCGCCGATTTAGGTTTACGATACACATCTGTTTATGTGAAACATAAGTTTTCGGAAGATAAAAAAAAGTTGCTCATAATGGCGTATGATGAAAATGATACCTATGATACATTCATGTTCGATACCGAAAATATGCAAACGTTGTGGCAAAAAAGTACTACAATTAATGATGAAGAAGGTCATCTAAATATAAATGAACAAGTAACGACAAATGTTGGTGAGGCATATTTTATCGAAGGGCAGCCGTATAAGGAGAACAAAAAGAACTATTATCAGCTAAAAATTGATGCTGTTCATGCAATTGGCGATTCGCTCCATACGCAGGCATTCGAGATGCTGTTTGAAGAACAAATAATCAAATCAATAAAATTTGTATATGATAATCTCAACAAACAATTATTGGCGGTTGGTACTTACGCCAAGCGTGGAGAAGAAAAAGCTATCGGCTATTGCTATCTGAAAATTCCGAAAATAAATTCCGATGCTACCATACATACACAAACACTTTTTGACGAAGCATTTGTAGCTGCGCTCACAGGGAAGAAAACAGAGGTAAATGAGGGCATCCGCGATTTGCAAGTGCAACGCACAATTATTCGGCGCGATGGCGGCATATTAGCCTTAGTGGAAGTAGTGGATATTCAAAGTCGCCAGTATCAAGGTACACAGACAACAAGTATGTTGCCTTATGCTCGTGCCGCCACAGATTATAAATTTAACGATATTGTTGCTATTTCTATAAACGCTGATGGCTCAGAACACTACAAAACCATAATGCCGAAAGCTCAATATTCCGCTAATGACGAAGGCGATTTTTGCTCCTTTGGCGTACTAAAAACTCCAGGCAACATCCGTTTGTTATACAATGATGTGATTGAAGAACACACCAATATAAATGAGTATAACCTAAATAGTGATGGCGAGTTTACGCGCAGGAGTATTTTGAATACTGGCGGAAAAAAAGTTTATCTTAATCTGAAGGACGCCATACAAGTTGGCGCACAAGAATTTATCCTATGGGGAGCGTATCGAAACAAGTTCAAATTAGCGCGTATCCAGCTATAATCGGAGGAGGGGTCAGTTTTTTGCTTTAAAATCGTATTTTAATCCTTTATAGTTTTTCAAAACGACCTTTACACTCCCTACGGACACCGGAGATTCAATCATGAGCGGAAGGTGGTTATCATCATCGCTCGCCCAAAGGCTCATTTCATCTCCTTCTTTAAACACCGTTCCTGCAACGAGCTGTGGACTCAGCTTGATGGTGCGGAAAGAGCCGCTGTGGTCGCGTATTTTCTTAGTAGCATCTTTCCCTTTGTACGAAACACCTAAAGGATATACTTCTTTATCCAAAAAAACCTTAACGGGAATTTTTGTACCTTTTTTGTATTCTTCAAAATTGAGATTGCGTGTATAATAAATCACAGAAAGCATATCGTGCATACAGTTGGATGAAAGTGTGTAATCGGTGCGCTTCGTTTTGTCTTTAGAATCGCCACGCCAAGAAGTAGCCATTTGTTTTTCTTGGTCAAAAATCACGTAATCGTATAAGTGATAATTACCTTCGTGCACTTCACGAACAGACTTCACAGGTAGTAATGTTGTTTTATCAATATACGTATCGTAATTGTCCCGCACTTTAAAAAACCACTCATACGAAGGGTACGTGCGCCCACGTGCCGACAGGTGGTAGAGGTTGCCTTCATCTGCAACATTGAATGTAACTTCGCCAGCAGGTAGCCAAACGAAATTCCAGTTGTAATATATTTTATAAACAATTTGCTCGCCGTCTTGAAACGCTGAGTTATTAATAGAGCAAGGCTCTGCATTAACAACGTTTTGTATCGGTTGCTCAATGGCGGGCTGATGCGTGGTGAGGTCAGATGCTACCATCAATCCTGCCAGACATAGCGACCACGAGTAGTGGCGACTGTTTTCCAGAAAGTTTTTGACAATAGAATTAATCATAACCAATAGACTTTGTGATGTTTGATTGTAATACAAATATTAAACCTATTAACGCCGGAATGACCAAGTTTATTACCCAAAGGGTGAAAGTTGATGCTAATATCGCCAACGAATTACTGGTGGAAAACCCCCAAATATATAAGGCAATTTCGCTGCGAGCCAACAGCCCCACCAATGGCGGTAGCGGTATCCCCGTCTGCAACAAATAGATGGTTGCAATGCTGGGCAATGCTGTTTGCCATGTTACCCCTAAGTCAAAAAACATCGTCATACAATAATACTGAAAAGTATAGGTCAAGTAACGCAAGAAGGCAAAAAATAATGACAAGGTTAGCTGTGACGTGCTATATTTTTCTAATAATCGCAAATGACGCAAGGTGTTTTTATAACGATATAACCAAGGGATTCGCCGCGCGAAGGCTACCAAAAAATCAATATTATAAAAACAAAAAAAACATAACACTACTACAATACTACCAAATACTAATAGAAATTGCATCACAATAGCTTGTGGTTGGCTGTGTTGTAAAAGAAAGATCATCAATCCACCCAAACCAGTACTGATGAGAATTAATATTTGACTTAAACTACCCACCATTGTAGAAATAACCACTTCCCAGCGTACCTCCGGCGGAAATACCAACAAGCGCCCACCATATTCACCTGCTCGATTAGGTGTTAGCAAGGAGAAGGTTGTACCTGCCAAAATGGATTTCAGGCTTTGCCAAAGGGTGACATTCGCAAAGGATTGGGTGAGTTGCCGCCATTTTATAGTTTCTAAAAGCCAGTTTATCGGCATTAAAACTAAAGCGAAGTAAAACCAACCCCATGCCGCACTTTCCATTTGTTGTGCAAATGCTGTTTGTAATGTTTTGATATTATCATTCCCCATAGATTGGCGATATATGGAATATGCCAAAAGTGCCAATATCACTCCTTTGATACCAATGTTTATTAGTTGATGTCGCTTCAAAAGTAAAGGTTGTTTTAACAGCGTTCAATGATGACAGCATAGCCTTGCCCTACACCCACACACATAGTACACAGCGCATATTGCCCTCCGGTTTTTTGTAACTCAATTGCTGCAGTTTGCACAATGCGCGTACCACTCATACCTAATGGATGCCCTAATGCAATAGCACCGCCGTTGCGGTTCAGGCGAGGATCGTCATCGGCAATACCTAATTGACGGGTACAGGCTAATACCTGTGCGGCGAAGGCTTCATTTATTTCAATAACACTTATATCTGACAAAGACAACCGCGCTTTGCGCAGTGCTCGTTGCGATGCCTCCACCGGACCAATTCCCATGATACGTGGCTCAACACCTACTACTGCCGAAGCCACAATACGTGCCATTGGTTGTAGTTGATGTTCTGACATTGCATGCTCGGAAGCTAATAGCATCGCCGCTGCTCCATCGTTTAACCCCGAAGAATTACCGGCAGTTACAGTACCTGTTTCCTTTCGGAATGCTGGTCGTAGTTTGGCAAGCCCATCCAAGGTGGTAAAGGGTTTAATAAATTCATCGGTATCAAAAAACATTGTATCTTTTTTCCCTATGGGGATAGTAATACCAATTATCTCTTCTGCAAACCTGCCTCGTTTGCGGGCAGTCGTTGCTTTTTGCTGAGAAGTATGGGCAAATTTATCTTGGTCACTGCGATGGATATGATATATGTCAGCGAGGTTTTCGGCAGTAGTGCCCATACTATCTGTGCCACATAACTGCTGCATAATCGGGTTGATAAATCGCCAGCCGAAAGTTGAATCAAAGAGTTGGGTGTCGCCACTAAAAGGAGTGCTTGTTTTACCTAACACAAACGATGCGCGGGTCATGCTTTCTACTCCTCCAGCGATAACAATATCGCCATCGCCACACTGTATTGTACGATGGGCTTGGATAATAGCAGACATCCCCGATGCACATAAGCGATTGACGGTTTCTGCTGGTATGCTTACTGGCAATCCGGCAAGAATGGTTGCCATACGCGCTACGTTCCGATTATCTTCACCTGCTTGGTTGGCACAACCTAAAATGACATCGGCGATGGCATCGGCGGGTACATTAGGTTGTTTTTTTAGAAGCTCACGCAAAACGTGCGCTGCTAAATCATCGGGGCGAATAGCAGAGAGGTTGCCGGCAAGGTTGCCGATGGGAGTGCGTACAGCATCAATAATATAAGTGTGCATGATTTTATAAAATGTTTTATATGCTAATACTCAAGGTATAGGTGTATCTTTTCAAGTGTTGCTTCTTCGAGGATTTTTATTTTCCGAAGGTCGCTAATACTTTGAAAGTCGCCGTGCTGTTGTCTATAAGCAATAATTGCATTTGCTTGATTGAAGCCTATGTAAGGATGTTTTTGCAGTTCTTCTTTTGGAGCTTTGTTAACAGCTATTTTTCGGAATATTGGAGAACTAATTTGTAGGTTAGGTTGCAGTTTGCGAAATACTGAATCGGGTAAATTATACGTTTCTGCAATCTGATCAACTTTATAGAAACCGCCTAATTTGTCGCGATACTTCAAAATATTTTGGGCATAAAATTTTCCGATGCCGCGTATTTGTATCAAATCATCTGCGCTTGCCTTATTGATGTCAATAACAGTAATGCTTGCTGTAGTGTTGTTTGTAGGAGGAGGCGTATTTCTTGCGGGTATTTGCGGTTGCAACATAATCGGGATAGAGATATACGGTTCGATGCGAGCAAAATCTATTGGCGTGATGTCAAATATTTTTGCTAAATCGTCCTTACTCCTAAAACTGCCACGTTCGCGGAAGCGAAGTATTTGTGTCACTGCTTTTTGCGAAAGTCCTAACGCTAATAATTCTTCCGCCGTAGCGGCATTCGGGTTGAAGTAAAATAATTTTTTTGGAACAGCGATATTATTTACAATTGTTGTTTGCAAGGAAGGAGCAGCTGCATCTTCGGGCAAATCAATAAAAGCAGCCAATTCGGTATAATAATTTTTGAAACCAAAAACGTGCAGCAAGTCCGTTTTTGTGCGAAATCGCCCACCACTATTCCGATAGTTTATCAATATCTGTGCGTGGTTGGCAGCAATGCCCATTTTTTGTAAATCGGACGCAGAAACCGTATTGGGATTGAATGTAAAAGGGTGTAGCGTGTGTGATGTTTTAGTTTGTTTTTTATTCAATCCGAATGAGTCCGATATTGCTATATCTCCACCGCTGCCTTCAATACTGTCAAATTGATTTTTAAATGCAGAAAAATCTGGGGTTTCGGCAGGTGCGTAGAAGTGTGAAATAAACATTGGCAGACTGAACACCAAAGCACACAAGAGCAATAACGCAAGAATACCTGTGCGTTCGCCACGTGTGAAATCGAAATATCCTTCAAATAATGGATGCTTGATGATGCGCTTTTCCTTGTTCATTGTTGTTACTATGCCCCTGCAAAGATAACACAATGCGCCTAATTATTTTTGTAAATCAACCATCAATGCTTAATATCTTTATTTCTACCCGTTGGTTTTTTTGGCGACCCACGAGCGATTTGTTTGAGGCGATAGGGTTTCGCTTTCCGTAACCTTTGTACTTCACACGATCTGACGGGATGCCCCGACTAATTAAATAATCGGCTACTGCCTTTGCTCTGGAAGTGGACAGCTTATCGCAGTAATCATGACTTGGAATGCCGTTGGTATGCCCACCTACTTCTACAATAATATTTGGGTTCGTGTTGAGCATTGTATAAATATCATTCAGTGCCGACGCAGATTGCGTTTCGATAGTGGAAGTATCTGCTTTGAAAAATATTTTATCTACCCGAATTACTTGCCCCACTTTAAGCGTAGTAGCATCAACTTTGTCAATTGGTGCAGTTACTACAACTTCCGGCTTTGGAGCTGGTAGTTTAGGAGTCGGTGGTTCTACTTTTGCAATCGGCGGCGCATTTACAACTGGCGGCTTTTTAGTAGGCTTTGATGTTTTAGGTGGTGCTGTTGGGTTTTCTTTTTTCTTGTGCGGCGGTGCTGCCGCAATCACTTTATCATTACAGGATATTGGTATTAGTTCTGATACATTATCCAGTAGTAAGTTTCCATTGTACGGAAATAACGTAGGTGTTTTATAGAAGGCTTCCAAAAATATAGTGGTGTGTTGTTGCTTCGGGCTTAACTTCAAGGCATACTCTTGCCATGATACATTACTTATCGGAGAAGTTTCGGCGAGCATTTCGCGCTTGGAGCAACTACCCGAACCACCCCAGACACGCAATACCACAGGCATAACATAATTAACCTGCTTACCTGAAGAACGACTTTGACTGATATACTTTTCAGAATGACATAATTGCACGGTAATCTTATAACAAGTACCCGCCACCATTGGCTTGCTCAAGGGTTGTGATATGGATTCCCACGTGTCGTTATCACGAACAACCATACCCAAGTATGTGGCACCATGTTGTGCGGGCAGCGACACTTGCCAAAACTGGTTATATTTATCATCGCTGGGCTGTACATCGGGTGGCGACTCATTGATGAATCCACAGTCAGTCCATCCATTTGGGGCTAACCCCGGACGAGGATAATCTTCAAATGAAGGGTTATTTAATCGAATACTTTCTTTCTGAGCAAAACTGTTTGTGTTGGTTGCACAGAATAGAAGCAATATTAAAAAATTGGTTCGTAACAAATGAAAGTATTGGTTGTGTGATAATTTAGTGTTCATCGTAAAGAAACCCTGCCCTCGCACTTTATTAATTAATGCTGACAAATGTAATTATTTTTGTACGAAATTTCAAACAGGTATTTCTACCTGAATTACATTCTTTCTAACGAAAAACTGATATTGGCAAGTATTTAACTGATAATTTTTTCGACAAGATGTTGCAACAAGCACTTATTATTTTCATGAAACAGCCAATTTTGGGAAATGTTAAAACTCGAATTGCTGTTACCACTAATGCTGCAACTGCCCTTTTCATTTATAAGCTACTGTTGCATCGTTTACAACAAACCACTGCAAATCTGAAGAATACCAAAGTATATGTGTATTTGTCCGGTGATTGGAGCAGTAATTTTGGCTGGACAAACGTCGCACAAAAAGTACAATGCGGCGACAGCTTGGGCGAGCGAATGTATCAAGCATTACATGATGTTTTGCAACAACATACGAAAGCTATTTTAATTGGTAGCGATTGCCCATACCTAACCACTGCTGGCATTATCGATGCCTTTGAACAGCTTTCCTCTAAGGATGTTATTATTGGACCGGCAACTGACGGCGGCTATTACCTTATCGGGATGCAGCAAGCACACCCGCAGTTATTTAAAGAAATTGCGTGGAGTACGCCCGTAGTATTTGCACAAACACTGACAGCCATTCATGCCAATCACTTTTCTTATTCATTGTTGCCGATGTTATCTGATATCGATACATACAATGATTGGCTTCACTTTCAGGATACATACAATTAAAAAGCACACTCACTAAAATTACAATTCAAGCGTTATGATAGACAAAGCGGCAAAAATTAATGCAGTTGCAGCCAAAAAGATTATTTTTACACCAATGATAAACTGTAAACAGGGGCTTAATTGAAAAAAACTAACCGATAGCAATAATACTTATATGCAAAACCTGATTCCACATTTTATTCAAGAACAATGGCAACTTGGCAACACCAATGGCAGTTTTCAAGCATACACTATGTTCATTGACCTGTCAGGTTTTACCATGATGACTGAAACACTTTTCGGTAAAGGGCACGATGGGGCAGAGCAACTCACCATTATGCTGAACCAAATTTTCGAACCGATGGTGTCAATCGTGTATCAACAAAATGGTTTCATTCCGTATTTCGCCGGCGATGCGTTTACTGCAATTTTTATAGATGATGGCAATACTGAAGTAAGCAGCATTTTTTTTCAGACAGCCTTCCAGCTGCGGGAGTTATTCCAACTGCAAGGTGTTCGCCAAAACAAGTACGGCACGTTCCCTATTCGCATTAAAATTGGGTTAGCATACGGCGAGGTACATTGGGGTATTGTCGGCAATACGCGCAAGGCATTTTTCTTCAAAGGTGAAGCGATTGAGGCTTGCGCCAAATGTCAAATCATGGCAAGCGAAGGCGAAATTATCACTTCAAAAACCATGGCAGGACGCTTCCAAACAGTTGTTTCAAGTACTCCAAAAATTGGGCAATATTATCAACTGCATCAATTTTTATTAAGCGAACCAGTAAGTACGGTTACGCAGAAATTACCACCTATTTCTGAGGAAGTAGCCAACTATTTTTTGCCATATGAAGTAATTAAAGCACAACGCACCGGCGAATTTCGCGCCCTCACAATGCTTTTTATCTCTTTTGAAGGAGTGGATGATAGTGAATCTTTTTACGATTTTACAACCACAGTTATTGATCATATTGACAGCTACGCAGGCTATTTTAAAGAAATAGACATAAGTGATAAAGGCGCCGTGATAACGGCTTTTTTTGGCGCACCAGTAGCGTTTGAAAACAACACACACCGTGCACTTTCTTGTGCAGCAACTTTGAAAGAAATTGTACAACCACTCTTACATCAGGGGTTGAAATATCGCATTGGCATCACCTCCGGCGTTGCGTATACGGGCATTATCGGTGGGCAGGAGCGTTGCCAATATGCTGCCGTAGGTAGCAGCATCAACTTAGCAGCGCGGCTAATGATGTGTGCCGAATGGGGCGAAATATTGGTCGGCGAACAAGTGCAGAAAGAGCGATTTTTTAAATTTGCCTTCAAAGGGAATATCACCTACAAGGGCATCATGGAGGCAGTGCCTACCTTCCAACTCGTCGGGAAGAAAGAAGACGAAAAAAATGATTTCATCGGTAGGATGGTTGGGCGCGACTTGCAACTTTCGCAACTGTTGCAATTTATAGAGCCAGTTTTGCATGAACAAAATGGCAGGGTGATTTACATTTACGGCGAAGCAGGTATTGGCAAAAGCCGTTTGGCTTTTGAGGCAAAAAAAAACATGCTGGACAGGTATGATATTGAATGGTTTAATTGCCCTTGCGACCAAATTCTTCGCAAGCCATTTAACCCATTTACCACATTCTTGCGCCAATATTTTGAACAGACATCTGAGCAACAAGCTGCCGATAATCTCAAAAGTTTTGAAATCATCTTTCAACAATTTATCGTTGATTGCCAGCACAGCCAACACCCCGAAGCGAGAAGTATTATACAAGAATTGCGCCGCACGCGCTCAGTACTTGCCGCGCTTGTGGGTTTACAAACCGACAATTCTCTTTGGGAACAATTAGATGCAAAAGGTCGTTTTGAAAATGCACTTTCTGCCATGCGGAATTTCATCATGGCAGCAGCTTTGCAAAACCCAGTTATTGTAGAAGTTGAAGACATACATTGGCTCGACGATTATTCAAAAACATTGTTGTCGGATATTAAAAAAGTGATGCCCCAATTTCCGATAACATTATTCTTTACCGCTCGCTACAACGACGATGGCAGCCCCACGCTCCTGTTTGAAAGAGAAACTACCCCAACATTACAAATAGACCTCAATATTTTATCGCCAGAAGCGCTCACAGATTTTGCGAGAGCGCGATTATCCGGAGGTAACATTAGCAACGAGTTGAAAGAATTTTTTCTGCGTGCCACCAATGGCAATCCGTTTTATATAGAGCAATTATTAGAGTATTTTAAAGAAAATAATTTATTGACACTGCTAAACGGCGAGTGGCATATTAAAGATAATCAAGTGCGACTTTCCGATTCTATCAATGCCGTGCTTACCGCTCGTATTGATAGGTTATC
>JAGOHC010000217.1 GCA_017996375.1 Saprospiraceae bacterium
AACTTACATTGTTATTTAATCTATCTGTTGGATCCCACCCAAAAAAACGTCCTATTTTGATAGAATGAGGGGGTAGGACATGCAAGTTTTTTTTAAGATTAAAGGATTTACCAGCAAAATTTGAATCAGCATAAATTATTATCCCATCTAATCCGTCAATTGTATTTTTTACAATTTCTTGCACTTTTAAAAAAGATACTTTATCATTAAAATCATCTCCAATATAATTTATTTTCATTTCGACATCGCTATCATTTCTTTGATGGTAAGTACTTCCCAATCCATGCCAGTTTTCATACATAGTCAATTCGGTTCTTGGGCTAATAATTAAAGAACTAACTGCATCATTTCAGATTGGAGATAGTGCAGCCATGTCGTAAAAACCCGGATTAAATACTTTTGATTTTCCCGTAAAATCTGCATGCTCAAATAATTTAACTGACATAATTGTAAATTTAAATTATGAAGAAATAATAAATAAAAAGTTTTTGATAAAGGTAATCAATCTTAAAAAATGCCACCAACGGTTTCCACTCACGCATTTTTCTGCGGCGTGGACTTGTGGGTAGGTTTGCCGAAAATTTGCATTGAGTGTATTGTTGTCAGATTTTTAATTTTTTGTCAAAGCTAATTTACTTAGCCCTCAGCATTTACAAAAGTATTGTTGTTGTACATTCTGGTAGTGGCATAGGAGGATCAGTAAATTCTAATTTATCTAAAGATAGCCAGCCTTTTACATATCTAATTACATCTCCATCTTTTAAACCTTAAGCATCAATAGAAATTTTTCTATCTATAAATTTCATATCTATTCCACCAAAAATTGACAAATCAGATAGGACTGAATTTCTTTGACCACCATTTGCAGTTTCCCATACTATTTGTTTCTTTCCATTTTCTTCTTCTACTTTTTCACGAATAAATACATAAACATGAAAGTGGTCATAAGTATTAGGCAATGTAGGAACGGGATAATCTTGTATCCATACAATATCGCCCATTTTGGGTTTTTCTGTATTATACCTATTAAGGCTTTTAGACGGATCTTGGTCACCATCATGAAATTCTTGTATCTTTTGTGATATTACCATAATATTGGCACCATTTTTATATGTCCAACCATTATTTTTTATCTGTTCTATTTGCTAGTGAAGTGTCTTTCTTATAATACTTTACTTTGTTGATACATCCTAATCTCCACAAATACCACGAAATTAAACAGCCGCAAGTTGAACCCTCTTTTCCTTTTGTTGGATAAAAATCATTAGGATAGGTAGTTTTTTTTCCACTACTATCTCTTTCAAAGTTTAATATTTTTTCATAGTTTAATTCGGGGTTTTCGTCTTTTACTTTTGGAAAACGTGTACCAATACCATTTGTACCCAAGTATTCAACCAATAATTTATTTGCTTGACAACGCAAAGTATCAATGTTAGGAGTAATAGTAGCCCCAGCATAAACAAAACTATTATCATTTGTTGAAGTTTCAGGTTGGGTCAATGTATCAATTACATAAACTTGAACTATTTTCTTTTTTCTCAGGATTCATATATTGGTCTGCCATTGCCAACATTTTCTGCGCTTCATCAATTGTTTCAGTTTTGGTTTTTGTAGGCGTTGTACCACTACCAGTACTTTGACTATTTGTATCCCCAGAAGTTGTGCCTTTATTTTCATTATTGGGCTTATCACTTCCTGTCTTTGTAGTAGCACCTTTTGCAAGTTCAGCCGCTACTGCTGCAATTTTAACTGAATTATCAGATAAATTTTTAAGCAAATCTGTTACTTGTTGCATCCCAGACATATCTCTAAAAATATTAGGTGTAGCGAAGGCTTTTAATGCTTCGGCTAAGCCTGTTGGATTAGGTGCTGCGGGAGGTGTTACAATACTGACGATAACCCGTGTAAGTGTTTGTAACTGATTGTGCCTTTTGATAACTCGCCCAATGTACAATTTCTTTAATCGCTTGGCATCAAAGCCAGTTAAAAGTATGTTGTAAACAAACAGAAAATCAATTTCTCCCTCTTTGAAATCTTCGACAACATCTTTGCGTTCGTCTTTTGTGCCAATATCGTGAAGAATTAAAGCAGCCGTTTTAACTTTATACCTAGTCGAAGCTGTCGCAAACTACCATTCCACCAATGGAACTATCGGAAAAAGACAAACGGCTCTTTTCAAAGTCATTTACGATATAGTCGAGCATCGGCTCAACAAAATTTGTGTGAGCAAAAACTTTTTGTCTTTCAATATCGCCTTTTAAAATCTTGATTTTGTCCAAAGCGTCCTTCCGCACTATTTTGTAATCACTTTCAATTTCTTCCCTGATTAAACGAAGTGTGTAACCATCAGCAATTGAAGCGTTGTAGTAATATTTGTGAATGTAATTGCCGAATAAATCTTTCGAGTAATAATCCTTTGTAATGAGTGGAGTGTCTGTTAAATCGATTTTAATTGAGTTGGTGTCGGATTGCGTAAGGTTTGCCAAAAAACTGCCTTGCGGTTTGTAACTGCGGTGTACTTCATCTAAAAAGTAAATGCGTTGAATACTGATGTCGTAATCTTGCTTTTGCGTTACATTGGCTTCTTCGCTAAACTTTTGAATGTTCACCACAGTAATTTCAGCCCTGCCCGAATTGTTGTGAATGGCAGTTGTGGTTTTGATTGACTTTACAAAATCCACTTTAGAATCAACAATATGAACAATCAAATCACGAGCTGTAAATTCCCGTTTTGCCTGAATAAGCAAGTCTTGTACTTTTTTCGTCCGTGTCAAATTCTTATTTTTTTAATAGTTTAAAAACAGTCCAAAACCAAGTCCCATATCGCTGTCGAAGTGTGTTGTTACG
>JAGOHC010000218.1 GCA_017996375.1 Saprospiraceae bacterium
GTTCTAATTCGTGTAATACTTTGATTGTATCGCCCATATATCTTAAAACATCAGTTAGTTTTTTATAACATTCAGGGGCTTCATCTGCTCCTGCTCCACGAAGTTCTATTTTATGATTTTTCATATTTTCTTTTACTAAATCAAAATCAACTTTTCCTTTCGCAATTACAGTTGGGTGTTTTTTGCCGTTTTCATCTTTCGTCCATTTTGTTTTACCTGAAGCTTCTGTTCTCGACATAACTCTTCCTGCTCCGTGAACAGTAGAATATAATGTGTCTTTTGCAAGTTCTGTATCAACTCCTTCAATAATTACGGAAGTATCTAACATATTTGCTCCAATAAATCCTAATTGATTAGGAAAAGCAGGAGTACAGCCTTTTCTAACAACCCAATAATCATTTCCAAAGTGATTTTCTTTCCAAGCAAAATTATGATGATTATGCACTTCAAATGTTACTTGTGGATTATCTAGTATTTCAAGAACTTTTTTAACCGCCATATCTCTTCCTGCATAGGCGTAATCTCCTGCCAAGTGCATTGCGTTTAAATACGCTTGCCCTATTTCAGATTTTGTATCAAATAAAATTGGAGGTTTATCCATTCCTCCTTCATTTCCTTTATCTGTAAATCCTAATCCTTGTGACATTGCAATAAATCCCATTGCAGTTTTATGACCAAATCCTCTTGACCCGAAATGAACTCCAATCCATAAATATCCGTCATTACCACGAAATAAATCAACATAATGATTTCCGCTTCCAACAGTTCCTAATTGAGCCATTCCTAATTGAAGTAATTTTCTTTGTGGTTCAAATTCAGCTTTTGCAATTTTATCAAAAACTTCGTGGTCAACAGGTTCGTCATTTGGTCTTCCAACACCAAATGAAATTCTTCTGAAAACTTCATCCATTACTTTAGCGATGTTTATTTCATCAGCCAAAATATTTGTTCTTACAGCTTTGTTTCCACAAGCAATATCAAACCCAACCCCAGACAAAGAAACTTTGTCTTTATAAGCTATTGCTCCACCTATAGGGTGTCCATATCCATAGTGAGCATCAGCAGTAAGTACCGCTAAATCGTTTTCAGAAAAGCAATTTTTAATTTGTGAAATACATTTTTCGTCTATTATTTCAGACCCAAATACTTTTAAATTTTTCATATATTTTATTTTAGTTTTTTAATCAAATCTCTAGTAAAAATCCACAACTAGCGGTAACACGTGCTATGAGCAATATTGCCAACACGTTTATTTTAAACTACAACTTTTTTGCTACGGCAATACTGCACATAGCACCCACCGTTATCGGCAACCCTAAAAGACAGTGCTACCATCATCATTTGCCGTTAATTCAAAGTTTTTCCAAAATATTATTTTACCAAAGTATTGACCGCTATCGTTTACAAACCAATGTTTCATTTGCTGCCAGTTTTCAAAGCCATCATTAATGGCTAATGCGTTCAGTTCTTCGGATGTTTTAAGTTTAATATCATCACCGATATAAACTACATCATTTTGCCAATCTTCGGCACAAGCAAAATCCATTCTTATAGTTTCAACTCTTGAAACTTCGCCTACTCCAAATTGGTAGGGTTTGTTTTTACCTCTTGTGTTTCGTGGATTTCCTAACCAAAAATGAATTTTAGTTCCTACTTTCCATCTGTTGTGCTTATCATCTCTGATAGTATGCACCTTCACGCCTTTTTTTATTAGCGTTCTAAATTCTGTTTTTGAGAATGTTAATAGCATATTTTTTGTTTTTAAATTAGTAATCCGAAAGAAGGACAGCCGATAACACGGGCTATATCGGCAATTGCAAAGCCACCCATAAGCCAACGCAATTTTGCAACTGCGTATAGCCCGAACCCGTTAGGCGTAATACTAATCTTCACCCAACCATTTAAGTTTCTGCACCAAATGTAAAGCAAGGGTCATATACTCCTTAACTTGTTCATCCGTTGGCAAATCACCTTCATAACTGCAAATTCCTTGAAGAGTATCGCAACCCGAACAGCTACCATAGTAAGTGTTTGTCATTACATAATCTCCTACACTTGGCTGATAAGTGTCTTTAGGTATAATGAATATCTGTGTTCCTTGATAATCTCCATCATCAATCACAGTCATTTTACTTAAATCAAAGACACTATAATCATCCGCTTTTGGCAAGCATAGTTCAAACACTTTTGTTACTATTTGCTTGTAGCTTGATGAATACTCTTCTTGCTTTGTTGTTTTGAAGTACTCTTCAAGTTTGTGCTTGTTTTCCTCCCATTGCTTTACTAATTCTTGTATCATAATTTTAAATTTTAGTTATTAAACCCGTACTACGCCTAACAGCGGTTTTGTGCTATTTGCCCCATCAACATTTGTGGTAAACTTGAAACATTGTGCAAGGGGCAAACAGACACAAAGCCGCAAAACGTTATAAGCCATTTAAGGCAGACCGTACTTCTAACCAATATTCCTTATTGAAAGGCAAAGCAATACTTTCTTTATGATAGAAAATAGTTGCATTAATATTGGCTAATATTTCATCAACGGCAATTATTGCACATTGCTTTGCTGAAAGTTTTTCCATCTTAACTATCAGTTCAGGTTTTTCGCCACAAGAAGTTAGTTTAACATCTTTGAAAGGCATACACAAATAAAAACTTTCAATAAGTTCATTTGCTTTTTGTTCGTAATTTGTAATTCTATTTTAATTTTAGTTGTTAATAATAAACGGCTTATAACACAGGTTTGGCAAAAGTGGGCAGACACATTCTGCGAAAATTGAGCATCCTACAAGCCCACCTTCGCCAAGCCCGAAAACGTTAT
>JAGOHC010000069.1 GCA_017996375.1 Saprospiraceae bacterium
GTTGTAAAGGATACCGAAACCGGCGAAACGCTCATCGGGGCAACAGTATTTGCACCACAGCAGAACGTTGGTACAGTTACCAACGAGTATGGCTTTTACAGCCTCAATTTAGCTTCAAGTGCAAGCGAACAAATAATATATTCGTATGTAGGTTATACGGATGTTGTCAAAAATATCCCGATTGATAAAAACACAACCATCAACATTACGTTGTCGGAAGGGCAGGTGCTGCAAGAAGTGGAAGTTGTGGCTAACTCCTATAAAGAGCGCGTTGCATCTACTCAAATGAGTGTCGAAAACATCAGCATTCAAGAAGCCAAACAACTGCCCGTTATTTTCGGTGAAGTGGATATTTTAAAAACTTTGCAACTCAAACCAGGCATCCTCAGAGGCTCAGAAGGCAACGCCGGCTTTTTTGTTCGCGGAGGTAGTGCCGACCAAAATTTGATTATTTTAGACGAAGCAACAGTGTATAACGCTAACCACTTATTTGGATTTTTCAGCACATTCAATTCTGATGCCATTAAAGATGTTAAGGTGTATAAAGGTGGATTTCCGGCGCAATACGGCGGCAGGTTGTCATCGGTTATTGATGTAAAATTAAATGATGGAAACAACCAAAAATTTTCTGCTAAAGGCGGTATCGGATTGATAGCTTCTCGCCTCACCCTCGAAAGCCCTATGGTGAAAGGCAAAGGTTCGATAATTGTTTCTGGCAGACGTACTTATGCCGACATTATCACGCGCTCCATCAACAAGGCGAATGAAAACAAGGAAAACTACTCACCTATTCCAGATTATTATTTTTATGACTTAAATATCAAAGCAAATTATCAATTAACCGAAAAGGATAGGTTGTTTGTAAGTGGATATTTCGGGCGCGATAAATTTGGATTCAGTAATGAGGCATTCAATTTCAATTTCGACTGGGGAAATGCTACGGGTACTGTGCGTTGGAACCATACGCATAGCGCAAAACTTTTCTCTAATACTACAGCAACCTTTTCAGATTATCAGTATAATATCAATAATAAATTTACAGGTTTTAGTTTTAACTTGAAATCGAACATTCGCGATGTCAATCTCAAGTCTGATTTTTATTATGTACTCAACAGCAAAAACGATATTCGTTTTGGTGCTTCCGCAACTTATCACCAATTTATTGTAGGTAGGCTAAAAGCCGGTAGTGATGACGGGAAAGTTTCCTTCTCCTCCGGGCAAGATTTTGACGGTGCCGAATTTGCTATTTATGGTAATGATGATATTACGCTCAACAAAAACATCAAGTTGTTAGCAGGCTTGCGTGTATCAGGGTTTAGCAACGATGGCGAATTTTTTACCAACTTTGAACCTCGCGCTGGATTTACATATTTGTTTAGCGACCGCCTTTCGGCAAAACTGAGTTATGCTCGCATGGCGCAGTATGTACACTTAATTTCGAGTTCGAGTATATCGCTCCCAACCGATGTGTGGTATCCTTCCACAAAGCGTGTGAAGCCACAAGTGTCTGACCAAGTTGCAACGGGTTTCTCATATATCTTCAAAAAAGGATTTATGATTACCAACGAATATTATTACAAACATTTAGACAACCAAATTGATTTTAAAAACTATGCAGAGCTGTTCGCTAATGATAATCTTGAAGGCGAATTTACCTTCGGTAGAGGGTATGCTTATGGCACAGAATTGTTGATAGAAAAAAATGAAGGTAAACTAACCGGTTGGATTGGTTATACGCTTTCATGGACGAAGCGCGGCAGATTTCCCGATATTTTGAATGGTGCATATTTTTCGCCACGTAATGATCGCCGACATGATCTGTCCGTTGTGGCAACGTATGCACTTAATCGCCGTTGGGCATTTTCCGGTACATACGTTTACGGTTCCGGCGATGTATATTGGTTGCCAACCGGACGTTTCGCCTTTCAAGATGTCAGTGGATCACAGTTATCGCCGATAGTTCCTGTTTATGAGGGGCGGAATAACTTTCGGTTAGCTCCTTACCAACGTTTAGACTTGAGTGTGGTGATAAAATTTTACCCCAAATGGGGAAAAAATGACCTTACGATAAGCATTTATAACGTCCTCAATCGCCGCAATCCGTACTTCGTTTACCTCAACGCTGAGTTTGAACGCAACGAACAATTGGGCGTTGATACCATCAAGAGAATTTCGGCGAAGCAAGTGTCGCTATTCCCGATATTGCCTGCGCTTACGTGGAATTTTGAATTTTAGGAAAATTAAATCAAGCTAAATTAATGTTGTAGTCAAGAATATTTTATGCTTCATCTACTACAACTTCGTCATCGCCTTCGTCGTCCAAAGGTCTGGATTGTTTCACTAAGGCGTTGGCACGCATTTCGACATACTGTTGGCGATTTTTAGAAACATCCATAGCTAAGTATAATGCTCGTGCGAAAGAACGGCCATCTGCCATATTTTTCCCTGCAATGTCATACGCTGTGCCATGGTCGGGGGAGGTGCGTACTGCGCTAAGTCCAGCCGTATAATTCACACCGCTTTCAAACGCTAAAGTTTTAAATGGTATCAAGCCTTGGTCGTGATACATAGCTAAAACGGCATCAAACTTCTTGAAGTTTCCGGCTCCAAAAAAGCCATCCGCAGGGAGTGGACCGTAAGCCAAAATTCCCTGTTGCTTGGCTGCTTCGACGGCTGGTGCGATGATGCTTTGTTCTTCTTTACCGATAGCACCTTCGTCTCCGGCGTGGGGGTTCAATCCTAATACGGCTATCACTGGGCGTTCTATGCCAAAATCAATTTTCAGTGATTCGTTTAAAATCTTTATTTTTTGAATAATAGACTCTTTAGTGATGTTTGTAGCAACATCTTTTAGCGGTAAATGCCCTGTTACAACTCCGATGCGTAGCATATCACTTACCAATAACATTAGGCTATCTTTGGTGCTGAATTGTTCGGTTAAATACTCTGTGTGTCCAGGATATTTATAACCTGCCAACTGCATGGCTTTTTTGTTGATAGGGGCTGTTACTAAACAATCAATCACGCCATTTTTGAGGTCTTTAACGGCTTGTTCGAAAGCTAATTTGGCACACTTGCCGCCAACATCAGTCATTTTGCCGAGTGTGATATTAATATTATCATTCCAACAGTTAACAACATTTACTTTATTGTAAGCTGGTTTATCGTTGGGTTGTATGCTGTGAAACTGAAAATCGCTTACTTCTACAATATTTTTATGGTAAGCAACTACTTTTGAAGAGCCATAGATAATTGGTGTACAGATGTTAGTAATGCTCGGATTTGAAATTGTTTTTAAAATAACTTCTAACCCAATTCCGTTAATATCCCCTACAGTAATGCCTACTTTAATTTTTTCCATATATGTTGCCGTATATTTTATATGTGATGAATTGTTTTAATGATGCATTAACGATAAATCGTTAATTTTGTTTTTGCTTGGCAAAGATACGAACACAAATGCGCTTGCGAATGTTTTAATTAAAATAAAATAGAAAATACTAAACAAACCGCTTATTTCAAACGTATTACTATTCCATCAATTAATATATTATTATAATGGCAGAAAATAATTTAGAACAACAAAATCAAATCAACATCGAGTTACCCGAAGATGTAGCTGATGGCACTTATGCAAACTTGGCAATCATTGCACACTCGCAATCAGAAGTGGTGTTGGATTTTATTCGCATCATGCCCAATATGCCAAAGGCGCGAGTAAAATCGCGCATTATTCTGACTCCCTCTCATGCTAAACGCCTCATGCGTGCATTGATGGATAATGTTAAAAAGTATGAGCAGCAGTATGGCGTGATTGACGAGAAGGAAAATGCTTACCCTGCATTAAATTTTGCCCCGACAGCACAGGCTTAATCTATTGATATAAATAAATATTTTGGTATAACTGAATCTATTGTTCAACACGGATTCTGTTATACCAATTTTTTTACTCTCGTCCGATGAGTGATTTCACAATGCCCATCTAAGCCAAAAAGAAGATTTATCCCCGGGCGTTTACCGATTTCAACACTTCCTAATGTATCCTCAAAACCCAATGCTTCTGCACCGTGTAATGTTGCCCATTTTAATAAAACTTCGGTGGGAACGTAGCTTTGGTACTTTTTAATGCTTTTTAATTCTTCCAAAACAGAAAGCGTCCAATTTGAAGTAAGACTGTCCGTGCCGATACACACTTTAGCATCTGCATCCAAAAAATATTTGTAGTTAGGCAAACGATTTTCGATGTACAAATTTGCGTTGGGACAGGTTGCCCAAAACACATTTTTGCTCCAAGCGTGTGCAGCAGCAATATCATCGGGCGTGGTCAGTGTATTATGCACAAACAAGGTGCGTGCCTGCGGGTTCATGTTTTCAAGAGCATAATGAATAGATGTTTTATTAGAGGCTTTAAAAGCCGAAAGCGAAATGCCTAACGATTCAAAAAAATCTACAATTGCCCCTTTACCAAATTGAAATAATTCATTCTCAGTAAATGTTTCTTGATTATGAATACTTACGGTTGTATTATTAGGAGTATTATTTTTTAATAATTGAAACAGTTTTTTTGATACCGAATATGGTGCGTGCGGTGTAACTTGATAGCTGTCTTTTGTATTGCGAATTTGCTTTTCAAATACTTTCCAATATTGCTCAAATGCCTGTTCGGCGCGGCTATTTTGCAAGAAATCAAACATTTCAATAAATGTAGCGTAACGAATGGGGCTATTGGATTTTACGATGAATGTATCGGCTTTGTTTGAAATATCTCCCACCGCAACAATTCCTACTTTTTGCATCTGCCTATCCCATTTTTTTATGGCTTTTTCAATCTGTTGTTGCGGCACTTCGCGCATACTCACCACTGATTTTAGAAAAGGAAGTAGTGTTGTTCCTGTTGGTACTTGACCGTGTAAATGCGATAATTCCAAATGGCAATGTGCATTGACAAATCCGGGAATTAATATTCCTTTATATACTTCTAATTCATTGATATTGTGTTTGTTACGTGTTTCAATGGCGACAATTTTATTTGTTTCATCCAAAATAATTACACCTTCTTTGACAGGTTCTTCATGGATTGGATAGACGAAATCGGCAGTTATCTTTCGATACATAATGCTAACTATTTTTACAAATGTACAGGTTTATGTATAAAATTTTACTGATTCAATGCACGAATGGCTTCACCGAATGTGGTGTGGTGAATTTTGCTATCTATCCAAGCTAAGAAATTAAAATATTGAAATATAACAGACTCGCTTGGTAGCGCCTGCAGTGCGGCTAATTGTTCGCGCAACTGCAATAATGCCTTTTGTATGGTCTGGCGCGGAGGTTGTTTTTCTACAATTTTGATATACTGCAAAAAATAGCGTTCAAACGCAAAAAGTCGCTGTTGTTTATCCAAAAAACGATGTGTCGTTTTGAGTAAATGTTCAATAAGCAGGTAATTGCCCATTTCTAAATGGATGATAATATTGAGAATGCGAGCGATACTTTGCAAGTCTTGCCGCTCAATAGTTTTACCTTGATTTAACCAATGATTGAGATAGAAAAGTGCCTGTCCATAATCACTTACACCAAAATAAATATAAAAATATTGGAAGTAAAAAATACCGCGTTCAAACAGTTGTTGGTCGAATTTTTCTGATTCGCGCCAATGTGCGACTAACAGCAATTCGCCCGAAGCAAAATCACCCTGTGCGATTATCAACGAAAACTTGTTGAGGTAATATTGCCGATGAATTTTTAGCTCATCATCCAGCGTATCCGGTTCTATTGATTTTAACTTCTCCAAGACATTATTTACCTCCTCATATTTTTTTAGCAATCCGCAGCTCAACACTAAATTACTCAACGATGAAATATACTCCGACTTATTCTCTGCCAAAAGGTGTGGTTTTGATTCCATCGTAGCCACAACGTGTGTACTACATTCGTAAAATTGCGGGTAATCTAATATAACAGAATAATACAAAGCATAAATGCGATAATACAAAAGTTTGGCATAATAAGATTGCGCCTGCTCGTTGCCTTGCATCAACGGGTGAGAAAGTATGTGTTGTAGCGCATTTTTTTTTGTAGTACTACTCAGGAATGCTTCTTTTTTGATACTGACTAATACGTCATAAAAAATATGTCTATATTCAGATACATTAGTTAATTGTTGAATACAATGTTGCTCTTCTCGATGTAACATCTCGCGATACTTATCTAAAAAGCCAACATCTATTAGTGTGTAAGCAATTTGCTTTTCCCAGCGAATTATGGCAATGATTGTCGAAAAATCCTCGTACTCATACGCCATCGTTCTTGCTTTTTTCAGTAATGCTCTACAGTCTTTATAATGCCCTCTTCGATACAACACGCGCACACCGCGCAAGTAATCTTCTAAGGTGTATTCAACAGATTTTAGTTCATCATAATATTGTAATGATTTGATAATCAATTTATAAAGATAGTTTTTTAATTCCGAATATTTTTTGCCTTCAATATCATCCGTCTGATAAATTTCTTTCATAAACACACCCTCGTCAAATTGTGTGTGTTGGTCAATAATATCGAATAGTAAAAGGTATTTGTTGGTAGAGCGATACTTGCTGGCAAACAAACGGAAGTGACGCTTCTCGGCAGCCGTCAAGGAGTGAATGAGGTCGTATAGCTTTTTTGATGGTGTTTTTGACATACAATGTATAATACCGAATGTAGCCTGTACATACAAATTTACATTTCTTTTGTCGTATTGTAAAGTGTCTTACGATTAATAATTACATTTCTGAAACCTGACTTATTATATAATTATGAGTTGTCCACATTTTTTTATTGAAGTACATTTGTCTTATCCATACAAAGGTTATTGGAAACTTCACCACCACAAAAAACGAATAACCCCAAATACTTTTTCTTGAATCGCTTAAACTTTTTGCTATGTCGAGTATCGTTTCTTTCAAAGCACCTGACATAACTCAAAAACCACTTGCACGTCTTACCACTCCTGCCAAGCGTATGGAATGGGCAGACCGAAAAGTGTCATTACCCACTCTCGAAGGCATGAGTTTTGAGCGCATTCAAGGCATCGTCGCATTAGTGGCACAAGGCAATTATACCCTCATACATTTTTTTGACAGCCGCCAAATATTGGTATGTCGCACCCTCCGAGAAATGGAAGAAGCAATTAATAATTCGGAACAATTTGTCCGCGTTCATCGCTCCAGTACGATTAATCTGAACTGCTTGCAACGTTATGTGCGGGGTAAAGGTGGCTATGTGGTTATGGAAAATGGACAAGTTATTAATGTGGCAACGGACCGCAAACAGTTTTTCTTTGATGCCCTGAAGCAGTATTTTGGTTAATGATACATACCTTATTTTTTTTATTTTTTGCTTAATGAGCGTAGTGATAATCTACTGAAGTGCAGGAGTGTTCATGTTTGGACGCTCCTGCTTTTTATTATTTAACCTTATAATAAAAAATGCCAACCCATTTGTACTCTTCGCCAATTTCTGTATTTTTATAGGGATGTTTGCAACTAAGTTACACTTTATCTTCGTCCGCTTGAAGCAGGTTTTTACACTATTCCCTTTGCGGGCAATGCGGTGGTTGCGCCATATTATCAAACTGACACCTTTATTGCCAAAATCAAAACAGCAATGGTGGGAGCAGCATCGCTACCATCGTTTTGCGTGGGCGTGGTGGTCTTTTGAATGGGCACTCATGACGCTTGAGCTGCTCGGTGTGTTTGAATTATACGAAAGTATAATTGTACTCAAGCCGAGTTGCCGCCCTATCAACTCGCGCGAGCGACACTTGGTTGCCTCAATGTTTCCTGATTCTTTTATGAGTGTACCCATTTGGATAGATAAGCGCAGCTATATTATTTGCCCGAAAACAAAAATTGCGTATGTTTCATTCCATACCATTAATGTTTGGGGAAGTATGCGTGGTTTTCACTTTTTACACGAGGTCACACATGTTTGGCATTATAAGCAAATGGGAGCAGTATATATAGCAAAGGCGTTGTATGCACAATTTACATCGGCGGGATACAATTATGGGGGCATTGTTGCACTGCTGGAGCAGCGAGAATTTTTGCAATATAACCTAGAGCAACAAGCGGATATTATTGCGGATACGTACCGTTTACGGCAAGCAAAAAGGACGCTATGGGGGGAGGCTACTATTCATGATTTACCAATTTATGAACAAGTAGTTGCCGGTGTTGGCGTAGCATAATTTTGAACAACTTTTTTTCTATTGTGTTGATATAATAATATTTATAATATGACTTATAATGAATTGACACCTGAAGAACAGCGCATCATTTTATACAAAGGTACTGAGATGCCTTTTACTGGCGAGTACAATCGCAACAAGGAAGCTGGTGTTTACATCTGCCGACAATGTAATGCGCCGTTGTATCGCTCCGCAGATAAGTTTGATAGTGGCTGTGGGTGGCCTAGTTTTGATGATGAAATACCGAATGCCATCAAGCGAATTCCTGACTCAGACGGGCGACGTACTGAAATTGTTTGTGCCAACTGCAATGGGCACTTGGGTCACGTTTTTGAAGGAGAGCGCTTTACACCCAAAAATACGCGCCATTGTGTAAATTCAATTTCGATGAAGTTTGTTCGGGATAAAGACTAAAAACGCTCGTGGAAACCACGAGCGCAGGAGCAAAACAAATTGGCGATTTTGCCCTAAAGTGTTATAGCAGCCTATCAACCAGCTGACTAACTCGCCAAAAGTAGTACTTGTGTATTATTGAGGATATTATTAATGACGAGTGAGTTAAAGATTATTTATGGTAATGAAAGTTTTAAAACACCTTTCACATTTTTTCTGTCATTTGGACGTTTTGTTTTTATAAAGTCACGAAATAAAAATGTTAAAATTGTATAATAATTCTGTCACAACAAATGTATGTTTTGGAAAATAATTTCAAGAAGAAACGCCTTACACCGCAACAAGCGTTAGAGAAACTACGGTCGTATTGTGCCTATCAGGAGCGATGTCATACCGAAGTACGCACCAAAATTCTTTCTTTAGGTGTATGGGGAAGTGATTTGGAAGAAATTATTGCAACACTGGTGCAGGAAGACTTTTTGAATGAGGAAAGATTTGCGAAATTATATGCCGGTAGCAAGTTCAGAGTGAAGCATTGGGGTAAAATACGCATTCAGCAAGAATTAAAATTACGTCACATTTCTGACTATTGTTTAAAAAAAGCAATGTTAGAAATTGATGAGGTAAGTTATCTTGCTAAAATAGACTGGCTACTGAAAAAGCAATGGAAGGAAGTAGCCGATTACAGCGATTTTGAACGAAAACAACGCACAGTGCAACACGTTATTCGTAAAGGGTATGAACCAAATTTAGTATGGGAAATGTTTGAAGCAATTAAAGCAGACCTCGAATAATATGATAGGCAGGAGTTTGACAAGAATCCCTAACTCCGGGGCTATTTTAAAACATTCGTTCAAAGCATAACCCCGAAATTTTATGGAATATTAGATAAGTATATCTGTGAATTTCTTGTCAGCTATATAGACGGATAAACTAAAATTTAGTCACATCAATCTAATCGCAAATCTTCAATTTTAACTTTCGGAAATTTTGCCGTATTGAATGCAAAAGCATCATCCTTCCATCCTTTTACCGTGTTGATTGTAATGTTGTTTAGCGTATAACGGCTGCCATCTTTGGCGAATGCCTTGATGCGTACAAGTTCATTTGTAGAAGTGTTTACCCACAAGCGAATCTTAAAGAAATCGGAGGAGGCTTTCAAAGGTTTGAACTCAATTTGCTGTAACTGCTTGCCTTTTTCGGTAGTTTTTTCTCCCGATACATAAACATAGTCTTTCCACTCATACACGCGCAACAAATCTTGCGGCTGAATCATGTCCGCGTTGCCAGAATTATCCACATCATTAATTTGTACAACATTCTTCCTTGGTTTATATAACCACGTAGTTGCACCATTGCAGTAAAGTTGTTCATCGGGAAGTTCCAACACATATTTTTCTTTTCTTTGCGTGAGTTTGCCGTTTAGGTTTTGCGTTTTAGATTCGGGTATTTCTATGGATAGTTGAAACGTAGATTGTAAGGTATTGTAGCCTTCGTATTTGGCTCGCATTTCTTGGAGCAAAGCCTTCGCCTTCGGGTCAGATTCGCTAACTTTTGTATAATCTTGTGCCCAAATGTGTTGTGATAGAAATACTATAAATAAAAAAGCAAAGAGTTTTTTCATTTCTTGATATTAATGTATTTTTTATTTGACTGTAACTTTTGTAGCACATATACAAACCACTTTCTGCTACAAATTACAATACCTAAACGCCAAAAGTAAGTGATTATTTTATGGGCGAATAACTTCGTAGTAGTCGGGTATTTCGAAGCGCAAATTGACGGCTTGGTCATACGTTATTTCAGAAAAATCCATTTGAATAGTTGCACTTCCAATAGCGGGCAATTGTGCATTTATTCTTCGCTTTTGTGAGAAGGTTGCTGTCGCCAAAGGCAAGTATTCTTCTTGCAACATACTAAACGATTGCCTTTTCAACGTATCAACAAATTGCTGCGACTGCAACTGCTTATTCTCAGTACGCACGCAATATTTCGACTGGTACGGCGATGCCTCGCCGATGAATATCCATTCGTTTGCGTTGAGCGTATCTATATATTTCGGGGTGTTATACATAATAGGGTTTCCCAAAATTAAATCTTGCATAGCAGAAAAATTTCCGGACGGAATACCATACTGTGTCACTAAATTTTGAGTGGGATATATATGGCATTGACTATTAATTCTGTCCAACATCCAAACCGTATCTTGCGTAATTTGCATACGCGCTACTTCGATACCAAATTTGCGAATGCTCATCCAAATAATGCTATCCTTTCGCATCCGAATAGACGCAGTTGCACTTTGGTTTAGTTCCGGTGAAGTTATCCCGATATTTGCTTTTGCAGTAAACCATTCGGGTAACCATGTTGCTATTACGCTGGTGGTAGGGTATTCGGTAGTAGTAGGGTTAAGATTGCCTCCCAACGGCGGTGTTGTTTTTTTAGGTTTGCAACCTTGCAATAAGCCCAACAAAACTACAATACCGAATAGTAATAGATGTCGCATTGCGAGAGGGGTTGTTTTTTTGCAAATGATATTATTGTTCAAGTTCTTTTTTTAGTTGTTGAACTTCAGGAATTTTATCGCCACCTACTTTCATGGCTTCGTCTATGACGAGCTTTGCTTCGGGATATTTTCGCAACCCCGAATATGAAATTGCCATTTGATACAACACCTTTAACGTCAAGGCAGAATTGCCTTTTGTGAGCATGAGTTTCGCCGTTTTTAGTGCATTAAGTGCTTCATTATGATTAGACAGCTGGTTGTAACTCACGCCAAGTAAATAATAAATCGAAGGTTGGTTTGGGAAATAATCCAACGCATTTTCTGCCAGCGTAATCACGTTATTGTATTCTTTTTTACTTTCGTATAAATACAACGCATTTTCCCAAACGGCAAAATTGTTGGTTTGTAATTTGATGGCTTGCTCGTAGTATTGCAGTGCTTCGGTTATTTTGTCGGCAAAATTGGCGACATCACCGGCGGCGGCAAAAGCCTTCGGATTGGTGGGATGCGCCTTCACTAGTGCATTCGTCAAGTTGCTTAAAGCATTATAAAAATCTGCGTCTTTATTGTTTGATAACTCAGCAATGAATGGCTGTAACTGCCCAATTTTTTGGTCTACCGAAACATCGCTTTTTTGAAATGTTGGTAATAACGACTGTAAAAATGTTACCTTGTTGCCGCCCGATTGCTGCTGTGATTGCAGACTTGCGATGAAGAATAACGACTTGGCATCATTTGGTTTTTGTTCCAGAATTGCCTGATACACAGCCTTAGCATTAGCAGTATCGCCGAGTGATACGTAGTATTCTGCTAACTTGTGCCTAAAATCAGTTCGTGAAGGATAGCGTGTGATGAGTTTATTATATTCTGCCAATACACTTTCTTCTGCATCAGATGAAACCATGTAAAAGGCAATTTTTTTCAGCGAATTTTTTTCTGTTATGCCGATGGTTTGTTCCAAACGATTCAGTGTATTGACGTATTCAGATTTTTTAAAATCACGATAATATAAATCAGCTAATTCGTAGTAATAATCCTCGTTATGTGGTTGTAAAGTAATGAGCTGATCGAATGATTTTCTGGCATCATTAAACAAAGAAGATTGTTCTTGAATTTTTGCTAAACGGAGCAGATACCATTCATTTTTATCATTCAGTTGTGCCGCTTTTTTGCAAAAAATGCCGGCACTATCCAATTTGCTTTGCTGTTCGTAGATGGAGCATAACTGAAAATAGCAGGCATCCGACTGAGGATTTGTTTCCAGCACTTCTTGATACAACTTTATTGCTTTATCAAAATTGCCCAATAGTCGCTCCCGTTCAGCATTAATAAAAATGCTTTCAGTTTCAATGGCTTTGTCTTGCGCCGTCTCTGCGCGCTGTTGCGCCCAAAGCGTTGCATTTAGAATTAAACAAAAAAATATTCCTAAAAATCGTTGCATTACTGTATGTTTATTACGATATCTGTGTTGTATCAACCCAATTTCATTTTTGTGTAATCGCCAATACTTGCATCAGAGGTAGTGCCTTTGTAATCAACGTACATACCTATCATGGCATTATCCAAATGTGCATTTTTAATATCTGCGTGATGTTGTATAATGCTATTACAG
>JAGOHC010000070.1 GCA_017996375.1 Saprospiraceae bacterium
CCTGTTAGCTCCACCAGTTTATACGCGCCCTGCCGATTTCCGTGGCTGGAAAGTACCCGATGTTTTGTTATCCGGTCACGAAAAAAAAATTGCCGATTGGCGTTATGAACAGTCGCTGCAACGCACACAAACGCGCAGACCTGATTTATTAGCAGAATGACTTTCAGAAAATCGCTACATACTATCTATATTAATTCTACCTCCTATAAAAATTATATTGTTAGGTATTCTCTTGTAAAAAATTTTATAAATGGATTAAATAAAAAAATTTTATTACTATTGCAAGCTAAATGTAGATTTGAAAACTGATAAACAAACAAAAAATGGACTTATTGCAAAACGTATTAAGAGGATTCTTTGGTTTAGCCGTACTTTTAGGAATTTGCTATTTGTTTAGCGAAAACAGAAAAGCGATAAATTGGCAGTTAGTCGGTATGGGTATTTTACTCCAACTTATATTGGCAGTAGGTGTGTTGCATATAGATTTTGTTCGTTCAATTTTTGAAGTATTGGCACGAGGGTTTGTACGAATTTTAGATGTTTCTAAAGCTGGTACTGATTTCGTGTTCGGCAAATTTGCTGATACCTCGCAAAGTTGGGGGTTTGTGTTTGCCATACAAGTATCGTGTAATATTATTTTCTTTTCGGCAATATCTGCTCTACTATATTATTTAGGTATACTGCAAAAAGTCGTTTTTGGTTTTGCATGGATAATGAATAAAACACTTAAACTTTCTGGTGCGGAAAGTGTGTCTAATGCAGCAAATATCTTTTTAGGACAAACCGAAGCGCCACTGATGGTTCGCCCATACTTATCGGGTATGACGCGCTCTGAGTTGTTGTGCATCATGGTAGGCGGCATGGCAAATACTGCCGGAAGCGTATTGGGGGCGTATGTAAGTTTTTTGGGAGGTACCGATGTTGCACTGAAAGAATATTACGCACTGCACATGCTAACGCAATCCATCATGTCAGCACCGGCGGCTGTTGTAGCTGCTAAAATATTGTTGCCGCAAGTTGAGGAAGATAAGGTACAAAAGGACATGAGCGTACCCAAAGAAAACATCGGTTCAAATGTTTTGGATGCCATCGCAAACGGCACTACCGATGGTTTGAAATTAGCAGCCAACGTGATAGCAATGTTGATTTCATTTATAGCATTAATTGCAGTATTGAATTACCTCATGCTTAAAATTGGTAACTTGGTACATATTAATACTGTTATACAACAAATGAGTGGCGGACATTATGAAGGCTTTTCACTAAAATTTATATTTGGGTATTTGTTTGCACCGTTGGCTTGGGTTATCGGGGTACCAGCTACTGATGTGCTTTCGCTGGGACAGTTGTTGGGTGAAAAAACTATTATCAACGAGTTTTATGCATATGGCACATTAGGGGGGATGATGAGTAAAAATGAAATTTTAGATCCAAAATCAATACTCATCGCCACGTATGCGCTCTGCGGGTTTGCCAACTTCGCATCAATAGGAATTCAAATAGGAGGCATCGGAGCGCTAGCTCCCAATCAGCGACATACACTTTCGGAATTAGGCATGAAATCGCTCATCGGCGGAACGATAGCTTGCTTGATGAACGCTTGCATAGCAGGAATGTTATTTTCAAAGTAATAAAACATTAAACAACTAACAAATTACGTGATTGTTGCACCCAGTTGCGGTTGATGATTGTGTTTTCTGGTAACTCTAAAATATCATTCAAAACAATTTGGTCGTGAATGTTGAGTCGTGCAATTTGTTGAAATGAGTTTATACCAACCTTGAATAATTTTTGACAAGTAAACGTATTGACACCATTGATTTGTGTAAGGTCGTCTTCAATAGGCGAAGTGTAGCCAATTCGCTCAAAGTTCAGCATTTTCTTTCGCTCACCAATTCGTTCTAACAAGTCAGTAAGGTAGGTTTGTTGGGCTGCCTGCAAAGTAGGTACATACTCCTGAAGAAATGTTTCATCTAACATTTCAAAGAAAGTTTGACTGTCTGCCAAGAACTCGTCATCCTCCGCTACAATATTATTATCTTCGTTGAAAAGGGTGTCGTTTTGAAGTTTAATTTGTGAAAAACAAATGGCACACTCGTCCAAAAGTCGCTCGATTCGTTCGTTGAGCAACTTCCTGTCATCCAAGTTTTGCTGTTGCGAAACCTGAATAGCATTGAGTTGATGTTTCATTTCTTGAAGACGCGAAAAGTTAGTTTTGGCAAATTGTAAGTTGTTACTAATCGCTTTCTCTAGCAGATTTTGTTTAATCATTAATTCTGAAACAACATCGCACTCAACCGCATGTTGTTTGACTAATGTGCCAATTTTTATATTGAGTTTTCCAACGAAGGTGTATAAACATACAGCTCCGCCAATAAGTACCGTGAATGTAAAAATAAAAAGTGCGAGCAGCATAGCAATTAAAATAGTGTTTTATAGTATGAAACAGTGCTATGCCCTTACTTGAACAATATATATCCGAGAGAAAGTAGTTGTTGTTTGAGGCAAAGGTGCAATATTATTTCAGAAATTTCATAATATATTTCAATTTTTTTTCATATTTTGTACAAAAATTTATTTCTACCAGAAAACAGTTTATATTTTTTTAAATATTTTTGGGAAAAGTTGTTAAAATATTTGGCTTTTTCGCAAAATATAAGCATATTTGCATTTGAAGAAGAAGAACGAGATGACAACCATTTTAATCCGCGTGTAATATATGAGTTTAAGGCTACAAAAATTATTAACATTTATAGCAATAGTTTTTCTGTTTGCTATATCAACCGAAGGGTTTGCACAGAGCAGCAATTCCTATCGGTTTACGGTTGTTTCTGGGGACTCTATCCAGACTGAATTTTACTCGACAAATACGCCATCAATTTCCACACAAGCTAGACATGGCGTAGCTAGAATTATTAATCCGGCAACTCCGGGTTCATCTACGTTTACATTAAGATATATACCATCAATTACGCCAACTCCATACTTAGGAAAGGATACCGTCGTGGTCGAATTGCGCCCCGTTCCAAATAGTCCCGCACTTGAGTATCGTACTTATGTATTTGACGTGGTACGTTCTTATGTAAAGGCGGTTCGTGATTATGTAAGTACAACCACCAATCAAAGCATTTCCATTCCGGTTACTGCAAACGATACTTCATCAAATACTATTACGGTTACACGCATCCCAATCGTTAATAATGGAACAGCAACGATTGATGGAAACAATGTTATTTTTACACCTACAACCGACTTCAGGGGTATATCTTACCTGAATTATACTGTTTGTGATGAGTTAGGCTCTTGCGACAATGGCGTTGTGACAATCGTAGTCACAGATGCCAACGTACCCGCACATGATACCATCCGCGAAGTACTTTCTAAAGGAACATCCATCATTTTGCCGCTAATGCACGGAAATATGGCTGTTGCAGTTTCAGCTTCAAATGGTACAACTTCCTTCATTAATCCTAACTTCCTAAAATACACCCCACAGGCTAATTTCGTGGGAAGCGACCAGTTTTTGCTTTCAGGCAGCAACCCGTCAGTTTCTACCTTAGTGATGTTAGACGTTAGAGATTTCCCTACCCCTAATAATTTATTAATTAATGATAATGCTTATACTACAATAAATGCTAGCGTAGAAATTAACGTTAAGCAAAACGATATAATTACAAATTTCCCCTTAAACAGCAACTCCGTTACACAGCCTCAGCATGGAAATGTGGTAGTGCTTCCAAATGGATTATTGCTCTACACACCTGAAGCAGGTTATACAGGTATTGATAAGTTTTTCTATTCCGCCTGTATACTAGGCGATTGTGAAACAGCTAGGGTAAATGTTACAGTAGGCACTTACGAACCCGTAACTTTTGATTTCCAATTTACAATTCCAGCTAATACACCATTAGTATTAAATTACGCTGTTCCTGTGTCGAGCAACAACATTTATATGGCTATTGCACAACAAGCAACGTCCGGTATCGCACACCAACATCTGGGCAATGCTACAGTTACTTTATTTAATGGTAACTCAGTAAGTGGTGAGAATATGGTGATTTACGAGCCGAACAGCAACTTCGTAGGCACTGATTATTTCGAGTTAACTTATTGTCCACAAAACGTCAGCTCAAACGACCCGACTTGTCGCATTATCAAAATTACCGTTAATGTTACTGATAATTCCGGTAGTGCCGAAGTTTGCTATGATGCAGATTGCGTTTGGACGGGTGATACTAATAATGATGGACTTGTAAATATGAAGGATCTTTTACCAATAGGCTGGTGTTTAGGTGTCAATGGTGCATCTCGCCCAAATCCTACATTTGATTGGTTGGGGCAGTATAGCGATGATTGGTCAAATCCTTACGAAACAGCAAGTAACGACTTGAAGTTTTTAGATACTGACGGTAACGGATATATCTCTGCTGAAGATACAACGGGTATCAGCGTTTCTTACGGAAAAATACACAACTTAGTGCCAAATGTTCCTGTAAGTATTCGCGATTCGCGATTATTGTTACAAACTGTAAATCAAGGGCCTTACCAAGCTGGTGATTTAGTTTTAGTTGATATTTTATTGGGAACTCAAGCACTTCCTGTAAATAATATATATGGTTTGGCATTCTCTGTTAATGTTGATATTCCAGTAGATTTACACGATTTAGATATAACATTTGATAAAAATAGCTGGTTATCTAATTACGCACCTGTGCTATCTTTAGTAAAAAAGACTGCTACGACAAAGTTAGATGCCGGATATACATTAGCAGATAGAACACCTCAAACTGGTTACGGAAAAATTGGTCGACTGGGCTTTGTAATTGAAGATCAATTAGACGGTTTCCGCACTGGTGATTACTTTCAAGTAACAGCAAAAGATATTACTATTGCAAACGAATATTTTGGATTCGAAGCATTGCCGGATATGACAATCAATATTCCGATAAATGCTGGTTCATTCAAAAAGTTTGATGAAAACAATATAATCATAATGCCTAATCCGGCTAACAATTATGTAAATATTCATCTAAACGGTTTTAATGAATTAAATCAAATTCAAATTTTCAACATCACTGGTCAATTAATGACTAACATGAATGCGAGCGGAAAACAAGCTACATTAGATGTTTCAACCTTAGGTACAGGTTTATATTTTGTTCGTACCATCACGCCTCAAGGTGAGGCTACCAAGAAATTGGAAATTATACGTGAATAATTTTAGACTCAAAGTCATTATATATATGCGGAAATACGCATGATGTCAATTCTTCGTTCTTCTCAAAATAACTGCTTTCATCAAAAGCAGTTATTTTTTTTTACCTTTGTCGAAAATTAAATTAGGATGAGTAATCGCAAAATATTAGTGGTAGGTGCAGGGCGTTCTGCAACCGTTTTGATTCATTATTTATTAGATAACGCTGCTGCTCAAAATTGGCACATAACTATTGCAGATGCCGATATACAACTTGCTCTTTCAAAAATTAATAACCACTCAAGCGGAACTGCCGCCCAACTTAATGTTACAAACGCTCAACAACGAAATGAATTAGTCAAAAACGCTGATATTGTTATATCTCTCCTTCCACCCGCGCTACATATCGAATTAGCAAATGATTGCCTACAATTTAAAAAACACCTAATTACTGCATCTTATGTATCGAAAGAAATCAAGGCATTGGATCAAAAAGTAAAAGAAAACAACCTGATTTTTATGTGTGAAATGGGGCTTGACCCTGGCATTGATCACCTATCTGCAATGCAAAAAATTGATGAAATCAAAGCGCAAGGTGGCGAACTTCATTCATTTAAATCATTCACTGGAGGGTTGGTAGCTCCTGAAAGTGATAATAATCCATGGCACTATAAAATATCATGGAATCCGCGCAATGTCGTCTTAGCTGGGCAAGGTGTAGCGCAATATTTAGATAATTACTCGACAAAATTCATCCCCTATAATCGCTTATTTAAAGAGTATGAAATTATAAAAATTCCACAAATGGGCGACTACGAAGGCTACGCCAACCGCGACTCCTTGAGTTATCGCCAAACCTATCGCTTAGAAAATATCCCCACAATCCTAAGAGGCACATTGCGACATAGTGGCTTCTGCGATGCATGGCACGCATTGGTAAAATTAGGCTATACAGATAATACTTTTGAATTCCAAACTAACGGCATGACCTATGCGCAACTCACAGCATCATTTCTGAATCCAAATACGAAAGGAAACAACATACAAGAAAAAGTAAAAACATTTTTAGCTGATGAAGCGACCGATGATGTAATGTTTAAATTAGCTTGGTTAGGAATTTTTGACGATTTTGAAATACAGGTGCAAACCGCTTCTCCGGCTGTTGTGCTAGAACAACTTATGCTCAAAAAATGGGTGTTGAACCCCGAAGACAAAGACATGATTATCATGCAACACGAATTTATTTATACCCTTAGCGGAAAAAAAATCGCATCACTTCAACGCTCGTTTTGAAAGGACATGATGCGGTGAATACAGCGATGGCAGCGTTAGTCGGATTGCCCTTAGGTATTTTTGCCAAGCTATTATTATCTGGTAACGTAAATAGAACAGGCGTGCTGATTCCAGTAGACGAAGATATTTACAAACCGGTTTTAAACGAGTTAGCACAATTTGGAGTACGGTTTATCGAAAACCATGAAATTATCAATTAAAAAATATATTGATTCCTCGGCTACCGTTTTACAATTCACCAATTTACTGCGCCAGATTACGCTTATTGGCACCAGTATCTTATTAGCACAAAGCAGTTTATCATTACTCGAAGTCGGATGGTTTGAAACCTATTTGTTTATAGGTACATCAATCAGTTTTTTTTGGTTGTCAGCTTGGGGACAAAAAATACTGACTTTAAAAAATGACACAGAGCAAAAAATTGTTTTGCAGCAAATTTATTCGCTCTCAATTATCACTTCACTTTTTTCAGGATTTATATGGCTGATAACTAATGTACTATATCACTCTGATTTTTTTAATCTGCACTGTTTTTTCATTTTATATTGGTGTATAAATACTCCGACAATTTTGTTAGACAATATTTTTTATACACAACAAAAAATAAGTACCCTCATCAATTTTTCGGTGGCAACTTCATTACTAAATCTGCTCATTATTTTTATTGGAGCAAACGTTTTGGGTTCACTGCAAACAATAATTATCGGATACATTTTTCTCGCTATTTTTAGAAGTATTTGGGCAAACTCTTTTTGGAAAAATTGGCATTTTGATACTCATTTAATACGAGAAATCATTATTACTACCCTACCCCTAATGGCATACAGTCTGCTCGGAAATATTGCACAAATCAGTGACGGCATACTTATAAAATATTTTTATAACGATGCTGCACAGTTCGCTATTTTCCGCTATGGCGCACGCGAACTTCCTTTAATCAACGCATTCACGATTGGTTTGAGCAACGCGATAGTTTATACTATATCACAGAACAATCAGTTGGGAATCAATGAATTAAAAGAAAAATCTTCCCAACTAATGGATTGGTTATTCCCAATAAGTATCCTTCTATTACTTACAAGCAACCAAATTTTTACTTGGCTATTTTCAGCCAAATTCGAACAAAGCGTTCCTATTTTCAATATCTATTTATTACTAATAGTTAGTCGCGTTTTATTTCCACAATCGGTTATGTTAGCCTTACAAAAAAACAAAGTAATATTGCAAATTGGCATCATTGAGCTAACATTTAACATCCTTTTGAGCATATTATTAATACATAAATTTGGATTGCAAGGAATTGCCACTGCAACGGTTATAGCTTTTTTAATTGAAAAATTCCTGTTAAGTATTTATCTACAGCGACGGTTGCAAATTCCTATTTCAAAATATACTCCAGTAAAAAAATGGTTATGTTGGTCTATTTTATTATTTTTAATATTCATTATAAAAACTTTATAACAGAAATATGTCGAAAATTCGCGCTGTAGCACTACATAAATATTATGGAAATTTACATGTATTAAAAGGTGTAGATGTCAGCATTGCGCCAAACGAAATCGTCTGCATCACCGGAAAATCAGGTGCCGGAAAAAGTACGCTACTACACCTTTTAGGCACGTTAGATAAGCCAACACAAGGCGAAGTTATCATCAACGATAAAAACATCAATCAACTTAACGACCGAGAATTAGCCATTTTCAGAAATAAGAATATTGGATTTGTTTTTCAATTTCATCACTTGCTTCCCGAATTTACTGCGCTCGAAAATGTTTGTATGCCTGCATTTATCGCTGGTGATGATTCAAAAGTATTGCGCGACCGCGCTAAAGAATTGCTTCATCAATTAGGGCTTTCGCACCGTTTGGAGCATAAACCTTCGGAGTTATCGGGAGGAGAGCAACAGCGTGTTGCTGTAGCCCGAGCATTGATAAACGAACCTAAAGTGGTATTGGCAGATGAACCTTCGGGAAATTTAGACAAGCAGTCGTCAGAAGAATTGCATCAACTAATTTTACAGTTACGCGACTCGCTACAACAAACCTTCGTTATTGTGACACACAATCAAGATTTAGCCGACATCAGCGACCGCTGTTTACAAATGCAGGACGGACGTATTGTGGGAGAATTACTCAATAATTGATTTATTTTTCTAAGAAAATATCAAATCCCCAAAATCCAGAATAAATAGGCAACATAACTGGGTCGCCTTCTCGCATTGATTGATAAGTTGGTTGGCGTAATCTAAATTTTTGACTCGTTTTCGTATCTTTTACCCATAAAAAATATCCGTCTGGTTTAGCCAAAACAGCTTCCTTACTTGCTCCAAAACGACTTCTGCCGTAAGGTTCTTCTTTGACAAACGTAAACTCCTTCATAGTAGGTTTTTCATCGGCAAAATGATGATTAATAAGCGCACCCAACAACATGGTAATCAATGGCATACAGATAATTCCTACAGCATAGTTTCTAATTTTTCCAACTTCATCAGTTTCGTCTTGATTGAGCATAAATGCAATCACTAAACCGAGTACCAAACCAAAAATTGCACCGTACATCATCATTTTTGATGCATCTATTGTATTGCTGATATGCCATGATTCGATTGCAAAAAATACAATCACCGCAACAATGGTGAGTAACAACAAAAAAGCTTGCAAGAAATATTTCATGTTGATAGTTTAAGCGTATGTATAATAAAACATTAAGATTTTTCGACAGATGTTAATTTCTATTCATTTCAAACTGCAATTTTGCCAAATTATTATATAATCCGTCTTCTAAAAGAGATAGCTCTTCGTGTGTGCCTTGCTCGATTATTTTTCCATCGCCTAATACGTATATGCAATCTACGTCGCGGATTGTTGCTAAGCGGTGCGCGATGATGATAGAAGTACGCCCACGCATCAACTCGTAAAGTGCCTCTTGAACAACTTTTTCTGACTCTGCATCTAATGATGACGTCGCTTCATCTAAAATGAGAATTGCCGGGTCTTTCAGGATTGCACGTGCTATGGCAATACGTTGGCGTTGCCCACCGGAAAGTTTTATGCCTCGTTCGCCAACAACGGTATTCAACCCCTCAGGGAAGGTACTGATAAATTCCCAAGCGTTGGCTTTTTGTGCTACTGCTATAATTTCCTGCTCGGTGGCATCGGGTTTGCCGTAGGCGATATTCTCACGAATTGTTCCACCAAAAAGTAAAACTTCTTGTGGCACAATAGCCATATTTTCACGAATAGCCGTCAAATTATAGTCATAAATATTTTTCCCGTCAATATAAATTGCGCCATCTGTAAGTTTATGAAATTGTAATAGTAATTGGATGATAGTTGATTTCCCGGCTCCACTTGTGCCCACAATGGCAATTTTTTGTCCAGCTTGTATTTTAAAATCTATACCATCGAGCACTTTGACATCGGAGCGCGAAGGATAGGAAAAATGTACATTTCTATACTCAATGTTGCCATAAATACGCTCTGCGGGCAGGTTAATTTTGTCTTCCACATTCACCTCGCTTTCCATATTCAGAATATCTAAAATGCGTTCGGTTGCGCCTATTGCACCTAATATTTCGGTATAGAAACTGCCCAATCCGGCGATGGCTCCGCCCAAAATTGCGGTGTATGAAACGAATGAGACCAGTTGTCCGGCGGTGATATTACCCGAACTCACCATATTTGCGCCTTCCCAAATGATAAAAAATAGTGCACCAAACAACACAGTAATGATAAACACAGAAAAAATTGCTCTTCCACTTGCATACTTCATAGCAACGGTGACGACTTTATCTATCGAAAAACCGTAGCGACGCGTTTCATACAATTCGTTTGTAAATGATTTTACTGCCGAAATTGCTTGCATGGATTCACTCAAAATCGTGTTAGTTTCTGCTAAAGCATTTTGCCTGTCTTTCGACAACCTCCTGATAATGCGCCCAAAAAACATAGCAGCTACAACGATAATCGGGAATGTGCCCAACATGATAAGTGCGAGTTTGGGCGTTGTAATGGCTAAAAATATTACACCGACAATTAGTATGATTATTTGTCGTAAAAATTCTGCAATCGTGATGGAAAAAGTGTCATACAGTCGCTCAATATCCGAAGTGATACGACTGACTAATTCGCCTACTCTATTTTGCTCAAAAAATGTCATAGGCAGTGTAATAATTTTTTGAAAAACTGCTTTACGTAAATCTGCAATACCGCGCTCGCTAACTTTAGCAAACAAAGTAACTCTGAAATACGACACCAACCCTTGTGCCACCAACACTGCGAGTAAGACCCATCCAATATCGCCTAATGAGTAAGTTAGGTTAGACTTGCCTTGTGCAATGTCAATCATCAGCCCAGATAAATAAGGAAACAGCATGAAAACCATGCTTGATAAAAACAATAACACCAATCCTATTATAAGCGACCAACGATAGGGGCGAATGTAGGAAAAGACCTGTAGGGATTTTTTAAACTGCGCGCTGTCAAACTTTTTTGACGTTGAAGCTTCATCTTCATCGAATCTGCGTCTTGCCATTTAATATATCTTTTTATTTTGTTGAATTGTTGAAAAAAAGTAAACACCTTCGTCTAAACGCTTATCTCGTAATGTATTGATTATCTGATAATTAGCTAAAGCGATTAACATACCTAAATATGCTCCAGCACATACATCTTCCAAAAAATGTTGCCCAAGATACATCCGCGATATGCCCACTAACATTGCCATCACCAGAAAAAAAATATCTAACAATGGTTTGCGGATAATAACTAAAGATAGTATGCCATACAAAGCAAATCCAGAAGTAGTATGCCCAGATGGAAAGCTTGTAAAGCCTTTGAGAAATTCTATGTTCAACACCGGCACGAGTATATCTGATAATCCTAAATCTTCGAAATACAGATATGGACGCGCCTCTGCAAAATATGCTTTTAACAACGCACATACCAACATGACGGATAAGCCGGTAGTAGCCACCATAAGCGCGTATCGGATGCGAATTTGCAGTAAAAGCAGTATCGCAATAATATATGGTACGGACTCGCCAAAGCGGGTGAACATCGCAAAAAAAGTATCCAAAAAGTAATTTCTGTGGCGATTAAAAAACAATATCTCTGCGCCCTTAGGCAGTATAGCAATGAGCACTACTAAGACCAAAATAAACAAGGTCATGCCTCCAAAATAATACGGGTTTTTTCGAATGATTTGTATCATGCCTTTGCGCTTGCTTTTCGTTTGTCAAAAGTTGATTTAAAAATTGTCTTGATTTTTGTAATGCGTTCATCTACATTGAAAAGCGTAGAATCATTCATGGCTTTGTAAGTCAGCCAAAAACCAATTGGAAAAAACACCATACAAGGTACCCAAGCTGCAAGCTGTGCAGATAGCACATACGATTCGGCTAATTTTTTACAAAATATCAATAATGTGATGAATAACATGAAAAATATTACAGACACTAATAACGGATAACCAAAACCACCTTTACGCACAATAGCACCCATTGGTGCACCAATGAATATAAAAATAATACACACTGCTGCCATACTGAATTTTGTGTGATACTCGTAAATGTGTTTCATTCGGGACTCCATGATATTCAAGTTTATATCTTGGTGTGCTTTTAGTTCATTGACGACATATCGGGCACTCGGTATGGCTTGTTGTGCTAACTTTTTTCTCTCGTTTACAGGAAATGTTTCAAAAAAATTGTGGTACGCCGAAAGTGGTTTATCCATCTGTTGCTTAGGAACATCACCGTAAGTAAAATGGTTGCGTGAAGTATCAATTTTAGGTGAATATTTTACAACACCCGCATTATCATTGGCTTGTTGTTTATTATAACGCCCCAACATATCGAGGCGATTTTGCGTATTGCTTCGCTTTAGCGACTGGGTTGTATCTTTAGCTTGAGAATTTATTTCCGTAGATGAAATCGTTTTACTTTCTAAGTCAAGAAATTTATCAATAACATGTGCAGGTACAGCTTGCGAATCTTTTTGCGATGTTGCAATTATTGATTTTTTTGCTAAAGCATCGCTATCAGCCGAAATGCTACCT
>JAGOHC010000219.1 GCA_017996375.1 Saprospiraceae bacterium
AGCCTATTCATAATTATTTTTTTTAGTATATATTATTTTAGAATATCTGAAAATGGAATTGATACATTAATTGGTATAGAATTTAGTAGCAAACCCATCGTTTTTACTTGAATCTTTCCTTTAATATTTAAAGGATTTTTATTGATGTTTGAAATTGCATTCAAAGCCGCCCCTACTGCATTTTTAAAGTCCACATAGATTTTTAAAGAAATCGGTGAACTTGACTTTGATTCTAGTTGTATTAAATCCCCTGTCCGTGCTAAACCCGCATATTTATCACCCAAGTAAATACTGTATTCTTGATTGTATATGGTAAAACGCAAATCAGAATTATTTACTAATACTGCATCGAGTTGAAGCCACATACCATCTACATTTGTCGATATTTTTTTAACTGACTGAATTTTGAAATCGGTTTCCTTTAATAACATGAATTGTCGATATGCAATTGTTCCCGCATAACCAAGTGCAAATGCACCAACAACAATAAAAATAGCCTTTCCCGTATTCATATTTTCAATTAAATTTATTGATAATGTTTTTTCTATACACAATTAGTCCCGTTAGAGCCGTCCCCGTTATTAGGATTGTCAGTAGGATTGGTTTTTTGTTTTTTTTTACAAAATTTGTAGTGACTGCTACTGCGTTTCTTAGGGCGGCAGGTATTCCGCCATTTAGATACTCTTTAAACTCTGCCACCGTAATTGCACCATCTTTATTCAAATCAATAGCGGGGTTACTTGTCGCTACTTTTGATGCAGAAATACTTTTTGTTGCAATTACACCATTATCGGGCATACCGATTGCTGCGGGAAAGAATACGGCAATATAAACGTCAAAATAACTTTTCATGCGCCCCCTAAAAGGTTGAAAGTATTTTTTGACGTAATCCAATTGCTGAATACCATCCATTTTATGTAAGGCATCTACGCTTGTTCCAAGACCGTTTGCAGTTTTTTCAACAAATTGTATCAGTCCCGTAGCAGGTTTTCCACCGACCAAGTATTTAGTGTTTTGAGCCTGTGGATTTACACGGCTTTCTTTATACATGGTATTCATTAACCAATTAGGGTCAATGCCAAGCTCTGCTGAAATTTGCATAACCTTGTTAGCAAATGCAGCTTTGTCGCCCTTGTAATAATTAAGAAAATTTAATTCAGCCATTGTTTATTTTTTTTTGAATGCTACCAAGATAGCCGCAAGAGCAAGAACGCCAACGATTGATGCAATCATTATTGAGGTATGTTGCTTTTTTGATTTTGCTTTTTCAGCAATTGACAATTCTTCTTCGTTGCTTACCCAACGATTGTTAATTGCGTCATAAAATGATTTATCGTTTGCCATAATTATTGTTTTAGGTAATATTTAATTTTTGTTTTAACACTTTGATTTCTAACTTGCATCTACGGACTTCGTAGTAATTTTTATATGCAGTTAACGCTAATCCTACTGCCAATCCGAATGTAATGACACCCGCAGTAATACCCGCAGCTTTTAAAAGATTTGCTATTTGTTCGTTACCCATTATGCTTTGCTTTTGAACTTTTTAATTGCATAAACAATTCCGACAATTAAAATAACTCCTGCAACCGAAATACCAATTATCTTCCATGTATTTGATTTTGATTTTGCAGATTGCAGCGCAGCTTGAGCCGCTCCTTGCGCCTGAATTACAGCAGGGTCACTTTGAGATAGTTTATCCAATGATGCTTGAAGCGTCAACAATTGCGCTTCATATCCTTTGAGTAAGTTGGGCGCACTTGCAATATAGTTATCGTAAGTTGTTTTGTTTGCTGTTGCCGATTTATTTCCTCTGTCCGAATCATCGGCACACCAATAAACACCGCTAACATCAACCCAACCTCGATAGCTTTTACCGCTTTTTGTGCAGACCCTTCCGCCAACTTGAGCAAGTCGAGGATTGATGTAGTCAAGTTCTTTTTTGTATAAGTCAACGGTTTCGTTTACTTTTTGAATTTTGGCTTGTATATCGCTGATTTGCGCTGATATTGCAGCAATGCCACTAGGAGGCATTGTTCCTCCCGTTTGAGTTGAATCCGCACTAGATGACATCGCATCTAAATCGTATCTTTTTTGATTGTTCATTATCTTGTTTTTTTGTAAATTATAAATCCAATGATTCCGATAGCTACTACTGCGCCAATTACTATGTATTTGTTATCAGCGAAGAAAGAAGATATAGTTCCCGTTGAGGAAGAAGAATTATTTGTTCCTGTTGTATTTACTACTACGGGTACAAGAGCATCTATTTTTTTCAACATCACATTCGCTTTCGTAATATAACTGTCAATAGCAGAACTCAATGAAGTTCGTAGAGCATCTCGAGCCTTAATTCTTTCCGTCAAAGAAAGTCTTGGAATGTTACCTATTGTTGTCGTGCCGTTTCTTGTTAGCGTATTTATGCTACTCAATAAATTATTGTTTTCTTTCTGTATAGAATCAATTTTATTTATTAAAGCTAAATCATCTGACTTGAATTTTGAAATACTATCATCTACCAAAGACCTTGTTTTAGTAAATAGTTGCATCTTTATTTCAGAAACATAAGCCGAAATTTGTGAATCTACGCTTCCGTCAAAAGTCGAGTAAACCGATTCAAGGTCGTATCTGTTAGAGTTCATTTTTTTTATTTTAGTATCCTCTGTAAATATTGCCTCCGCTTGGAGTTGTCGATGCGTTTGCTGTCAATGGCTTATTAGCTAAACTTTGCGTAAACTTTGCACGGGCATCATC
>JAGOHC010000220.1 GCA_017996375.1 Saprospiraceae bacterium
TGCAGATTGCTATGCTGAACACAGGACAATCTGTGGCTTTAGAATATTATGAATTATTGACAGATCTGTTGCTTCAATCAACTAAGCATTATACTGATCAACTTGAGCAGAATGGCGATTTGAGTACCTCAAAAAAATCGCTGTTGAAATATATTGGCAAAACTATAAACATCAAAAACAGTATTGTAGATAATTTGTATATCTTGGACGATCCCAATGTTGTGTGGGATAGTAGTTTTCTAGACCAGTTCAATCGTTCCTTAAAAACTAATTTTGATACATTTACACGCTTTAAAGATTTAGATTATCGCCTAAAAAGTGTTGAAGAAAACTTAAAACTATTTACTGAATTATTGCAACATCGAGAAAGCTCAAGGCTGGAGTGGATTATCATTATTTTGATTTTACTTGAGTTTCTAAATGTGCTGTTTCGAGGACATTAAACCTAATTGCTTAAACAAATTGTAATTGTATGACATATCGTTGTCTCATCGGCTTTTTTATTATTACCTGTAAAGTCGTATTGTCGGCCCAAACAAACAGGACTGCCAACGACTTTGTTCCTCCTTACCAAGACGAATTTGGCTTTGGCTCCAACATGGGTTATTATCCGCCTTGGCGAGATGAAGACCTCGCCACAATAGCTGCTGGCGATATTCAAAAAAATGTTGCTGGAGTTGGCGTAAATGCCTTGCGACCTGCATTGTTTGAATATTTTTTAGAATATTATGGTTATGATTTCCGGGTGCCAACTTTCAAATATTACGATTCTATCGGCATAAAAAATAATACTGTATTTATTGGTTATCCAAATGATGCTCACCGCGACAGACATGAATATTGCCCAAGCAAACGATCCGAACTTTTTGCTAACTTATATACACCAATTTGGGATAATGGCGAAAACGGAACACCTGTTAATGATACAAATTATTACGCATTATATGTTTATAAAGCTTTAAAAAATTATATGCCCTATGTAAAATTTTGGGAAATTTGGAATGAACCCGACTTCGACCAAATGGGCAACGGATGGAAACCACCCACGCTTGAAGGAAACTGGTGGCATAACACACCTCAACCTTGTGAGATTGCTATTTCTGCACCTATCTATCACTATATCAGGTTGTTACGTATTAGTTACGAAGTTATTAAAACCATTGACCCCAATGCTTATGTTGCAATTGGTGGGTTAGGTTATCCAAGTTTTTTAGATGCCGTAATGCGAAATACAGATAATCCAAACAATGGAACAGTAACGGCAGCTTATCCTAACAAAGGTGGTGCTTATTTCGATGTTTTAAGTTTCCATTCTTATCCTCACATAGACGGGAGTATGCGCAAATGGAGCGATGCCATTGGTGGATTTGTCTATAAACGCCACTCTGATGAAGGTGTGAAAGGTATGATAACTCGTAAAGATGAGTTTAAAACAGTATTAGAAAAATACGGATACAACAACATCAACCTTCCGAGCAAACACTTTATTTTAACAGAAACGAGCTATCCGAGCAAATCATTTGGAGAATACTACGGCTCACCCGAAGGGCAACGCAACTATGCTATTAAATCAATAATTGCAAGTCAGAAAAATGATATTCTTCACTCTTATTTTTATAGTTTATCAGAGTTAAAAACAACACAAACTGCTACAAACGAATATGACTTGATGGGCTTCTATAAACGAATTGAAAATACACAACCTTATACAGCTACAATGACAGAAGCCGGTATTGGGTACAAAACTGCTGCATCGCTATTAGCTGAATATCGTTTCAATCCTCAAAAAACTGAAGCATTGAATTTACCAGTTAATTTGGATGGTGCAGCATTTACAAAATCGAACGGTGAAGATTTATTTGTACTTTGGGCAAAAACTCATACTGACAAACAAGAGTTTGCAGAAGCGAATTATTCCTTTCCGACAAACCTTCCCTTTCGCCAATTAGAGCGTTTTGAATGGGATTATTCAAAAACTTCTGCTAAAAATATTCAAGATGCACAAAATGTAAAATTATTAAGTGCACCCACATTTTTAAAACCAATCCCTTTACCACAAATTACACAAGACGGCATATTAAATATCTACCCCAACCCAGTGCGAAACGAGTTATTTATCAGCTATAATTTACTCAAGAAAAACGTTGCCATACTTACGGTAAATGATACGGTTGGCAAAATTGTAAAGGTTTTAGTTGCCAAGCAAATTAAACCTGCTGGCGACTATTCGTTGCGTTGGGATGTAACCGACGTAGTGCCTGGCATCTATTTCCTTCGCCTACAACTTGGTGATGAAATTTACACTAAAAAATTTATTGTGATGGATAAATAGCTGCTAATTTTTTCTTTCACTTAACATAAAAAGCAATAACCATTTAAGAATGTTTGTTGCTTTTTTCTTTTTTTGGAAAAGAATTGAAAGTGTTTTTTTGTTCTTCACCTTTATTTATGTACTTTTGGCGCGAAAATTTATTGTATAAACAAAGAATAAAATTGTTATTTTTAACTCTGCTGAACACGAGTTAACTTTAAACCTTACGCAAAATGCAACTTACCAATCGCTCAAAAAAAGTAGTCAATAAAGAAATGACATTTTCCGAAAGAATCTATCTTCCGGCAATCTTGAACGGTATGGGTATCACACTAAAACATTTCTTTAAAAAGAAAAATACTGTCGCTTACCCAGAAGTTAAGCGGGATATAAGTCCAGTTTATCGTGGGCATCATGTTTTGAAACGCGATGAAAATGGTGC
>JAGOHC010000221.1 GCA_017996375.1 Saprospiraceae bacterium
AAAATGGTTTGCATAGGTTTCCTGAATTTAGCAACTCAATAGGATGGTTAGAGTTACAAATTAAAGCCTTTAGAAATAAAAAAACTGGTTCTATTGATTGGAGAGGTAATCACGAACTTGCCACAATTTACGGAGATAATTATTATCAAAAACAGCCCGATTTATATGAGCCAATTTATGATAATATTTAAAAACGAAATATTCAATGTTAGTACTTTCGTAGCACTTGCATACAACATAAATATTCACGCAATATTGCGTGAATAGCACAAACCTCAACTATGGGTATCAAAGAAATTGCGGAAAAAATAAAAGGCAACTACTGGAGCAAAAACGGCTTCTCGCGTTGCTACATAGACTTCGGTATCAATACGGCAAATACGAAAACAAAATGCTATATTGATGAAGATGCTGACGTGGGCTTTCGCATCGTAGTTCGTGTGTATAATGATAAAATGCACAATAACTGGTGCATTAGTCAAGCGGAAAAAGTGAAACAGCAACTCGAATTAATGTACAATGAGGTGCTGTCACACCTATCACCGAGCGTGCAACAAAGTTTGCCGTAAAAACGTACTCAAAGGCGTGGTTGCCGCGATAAACAATTAATTAAATATATATTGACAATACAACACTTACGTTGTATCTTCGTATATAATTAAAGTATAACATGGAAAAATTTGAACTGCCTGATGTGCTAAACGAAGCTGAATTTGCGAATCGCATATTTAAAAATGACAAAGTGGCTAATAAGCCTGTAAAATGGCGGGCTAAAAAAAACAGGATGGGTACAGCCAGATTTACTGAAAAAGACAAAATTGCAATAAAAAATGAGCTATTAACCATCGCTGCGGAGTTAATAGAGTTCGCCAAAAAAGATTTTTAAAAAAAAGTTGTTAAAAAACTTGACAAATACTACGAAAACGTTGTATCTTTGTAACATCGATTTAACAATTAAACTTTTAAATAAAAAAAAACAACTAATCATGCAAAATATTATTAAACTTTCAAACGGTTGCGTAATAGCAACCGAAAAACAAATGGCAGATAATAAATTAAGAAAAACATCTGCGTATCTTATTGACAAAAGATATGATACTGTAATGTATTTGTGGAAACCGATGGACAGTAGCTATGCTACTGTTTGCTGTGCAAACCGAACACCCGATGTAGATAAATATAACGACCAGACGGAAATAGAGGTAGATGGCGAACGTTTTTTTATAGCATTATCGCCAAAATCAACGCTGTTGATTGCGGACAATATTAAAATTGTCAGAGAAATCAACGCTGTTCCAAAACCCATCGTGACAGAAACATTTACGGTGCTAAAAGGCGGATACGCAACATTAGTAGAATGTGACGACGAGGTAGAGTGGAAAAGCCCAATATTTGAAGAGGACTGCACAATTACAATCGCAGGTACAAGACTTAATGGTTCGTTAATAAACGGACAAATTAAGTTTAGTCAGTCAATTTGGAAACAAATTGATAATATAGGTGATGGTAAATGGGCTCACGCTGTGAGTACAGATATCGGCGGGGTGTATTTAAAGTTAGTACAACCTGACGGCGGAGAAAATACCGTTGCATTTTTTGCAAACGGTTATGGCGATTGCAGTTACTACATATATGGTAATAAAAATTCCATATTTAGTCTAACTGCGTAACGCAGAATATTAATGATGATTCTTTGTAAACTACCCACCAACGCAGAGCGATGGGGTGGGCTTTAAACCTGACAATGAAAAAAATCATGGAATTAGATAAACAGCAGGGAAAAGAAAATTATGAATTAGATAAGTTTTATGCCTTATTAGCTATTTTGCAAATTATGGAATCACGAATTAAGCAAGCAATAACAAGGGCAATACATGAAGAAAGATACACAAAACGATAAGTCCGCAGAGGATATACTTAAACCATATTTAAGTAACCACTCGCTTGACGAAATGCGGGAAAGGCAACAAGCATTTGTGAAACGCAGAAGCGGCACTGCGACACTACTGTCATCAAGTGTAGATATTATTCGCGACGGGTTTAAGCCAATAGCCCCAACCGAATCGCTACCAACGACTTATGATATGCGTGCATCGTTAGAGGATTTTAAAAAAATACTCCAATATAAAGCTCGTCATGCCGGATTAATGGAGTTCGACCTTTCACGCCACGATTTCGGTAAACACCTTAAAAATCTACGCACCTATTTTTCTGGTCACGAGGGTACTATTCCGCGTGACAAAAGTATTTGGCTTTATGGTGAAAACTTTGTCGGTAAATCCACATTGTTTGAAATAATGTCCCTATACACTATGTTTACTGCAAAAGCAAACAAGTATGGTGTGTTCGATTTCGAGGTTCTTAAAGAAGTCTATAAAAAAGATGAAAACATACTGCAAGCAAGTCATAACAGGGCAGTATATATTGATGATGTATCTGTAAGAGGTGCCGAGCATAAAGATTATGGGAATATCAACTACATTACTAACAGTATCTTGCTAAAGCGATATAATGTGTGGCGCGAAAGCGGATACGGAAAACGCATACAAACATATATAACATCAAACTATGCCCCTATCGAGTTGTATGCTAACGGAGTAATCGAATATAAAATGCTGCCGCGACTGGAAGAGCAGTACCACGTTAGTAAAATAGGGTGATATATCTGTTAGCCATAGCAGTGAACTACCCACCCACGCCAAAGGCGATGGGTTGGGCTTCGGACTTCATAGATAGTTGTATAAAGAC
>JAGOHC010000071.1 GCA_017996375.1 Saprospiraceae bacterium
CTGTGTGTCTGTGTGTCTGTGTGTCTGTGTGTCTGTGTGTCTGTGTGTCTGTGTGTCTGTGTGTAGGTAGGGTGGAGGGCTAAAGTTACTCCAAAAAGCGATTTAAAAGTTGCTTTTGTCATAATTGTATTTTTGAAAAGTTAGAAAATGGGTGTTAAAGAATATCAACGTACATTGATACTTGCAATGGTAATCATTTTTACACTTATTGTCAAATATTTTTAGTTAAACCTTTAGCAACAAATTGGCAAAAGTCAGGTTTTAGTAGGTGTTTAATTTGTGTAACAAGGCTTCAACAGTAGGTAGCAAATAGGGCCCGAAATGGTGACATATAGCCATAACGGATAAACCCATCTCGCCATCGCTTTGTGGCGGTCAAACTGGTTAGTATAGGCGCGAATGAACGTGAACAAAATGAATGGCAATATTAAAGCTGCTAACACGACGTGCGTTATCAGCAAAAAGAAATAAAGATAACGAATGTTGCCCTCCTGGCAAAATCGCGTTTCGGGTGTTGTGAAGTGGTACAAAACGTAGCATATCAAAAATGCCGCCGATAGCCCCATGGCAATATAAATCATCGTGCGGTGCAGTTTGATGTTTTTTTGTTTGATGAAGTACAATGCGGCAAGCAATGCAATGGCACATAGCGAGTTGAGAATGGCATGAACGGGTGGCAAAAAGCTAAAATCAACGGAAGTGGTGATTTTTACGCGCCGCATCATACCCACCAACAGCAATACAACGCCGGAGATAATCCACGCAATTCGGTTAAGCTTCTTTTCTAACAATAGGTCGTTATTCATGTTGAATAATTGGATTGTGAGCCACAAAAATACAACCTTTTTGACAAATGCTGATTTTGCAATGCAAGCATTTTAGTTGCCTTTTGCACTGTCATCCCCGCGCCGGTCGGCAGCACCATAAAAAATAGCGTTGTTAATTTGTATTAACTCCACCCTACCAATAGGCGATCGTTCTTGCATCTGGTGTCCCATTGCCTCTAACTTGCGGCGTTCATCGGGCTGAATAGCATCTTTTTCAATAAAGATCATGTCGGGCAGCCATTGATGATGAAAACGCGGTGCATTGACGGCTTCGTCGGGTGTCATATTAAATTCTAAAATATTAATAATTGTCTGAAAAACCGATGTGATAATAGTAGAGCCACCAGGCGTACCCACTACCAACACAGGTATGTTATTTTTAGTGACAATGGTAGGAGTCATTGAGCTCAACATTCGCTTGTGGGCTTGAATGGCGTTGGCTTCGCCACCTACCAATCCGTATAAATTTGGGGTTCCTGGCTTGCTGCTGAAATCGTCCATTTCGTTGTTCAGGATGAATCCGGCTCCGCCTACTACCGTCCGCGAGCCGTAACTATCGTTGAGCGTTGTTGTTGCCGATACAGCATTCCCGTCGGCATCTATTACACAAAAATGGGTTGTTTGTGGGCTTTCGTATGCAGTAGGTTTGCCTGCTTGTATCACGGTGCTTTTGCTGGCTTGTTGTGGATTGAAGTTTTCCATCCGTTGCCGCAAATACGTTTCGTTGCATAGCATATCCATAGGTACTGGGTAGAAATCGCTATCGCCCAAATGTTGTGCGCGGTCAGCATATACGCGGCGCTCGGCTTCTACCATTAGGTGGACGGTTTTGGCGGATTGGAAGCCCCAATTTTTGATAGGGTAGGGTTCTATAATTTTCATTAGTTGTTGCAAAGCAATTCCACCACTCGATGGGGGCGGCATCGAAATTAGTTCGAATTGTTTGTACGAAAATGTAATAGGCTTTCGCCAGATGGAGCGATAATTTTTTAAGTCGGCGTGGGTAATGATACCGCCACCGGCATTCATTTCTGCGATAATTTTGTCGGCTACGTTGCCCGCGTAAAAACCTTCGCGTCCTTTTTTCTGAATAGCTTTTAAGGTGTTGGCGAGGTCTTTTTGTTGTAGTACATCGCCTGATTGCCATGGCTGGTCGCGCACAAAAATAGGTTGGCGAGTATTGTGTTGTCGGAAGGCACTTTTTTCTTTGTTTAAATTATCAGCTTCTTGTTGTGTAATCGTAAAGCCACGTTGGGCTAAGGCAATAGCGGGCTGAATGAGGGTTTGCCAATTTTTTAGTTTGCTGTACTTCTCATAAGCAGTATACATACCGTCCACACTGCCCGGTACGCCGGCAGCTAAATGCCCAAAGCAGCTTTTATCGCTGATGACATTGCCTTTTTCGTCTAAGTACATATCGCGGTGAGCAGCAGCAGGTGCTGTTTCGCGGTAATCTAACGAGTTTACTTCGCCATTGCTGTTGTGCAGCACCATGAACCCACCGCCGCCGATGTTACCAGCTTGTGGATAGACAACAGATAACGCAAATTGTATGGCAATGGCAGCATCAATGGCGTTGCCGCCTTGTTGCAGTATGGCTGCTCCTACCTCCGATGCTAAGGGATGTGCAGATACCACCATTCCATGTTGGCTGGTGGCGGTTTTGTGTATAGTGTAATCAGAAAATGGTTTATGGGTGTGGCATGCTGTTGTGATAAAAAAAATACAGCTCAGTAAAATATTATAGATTGTTTTCATGCAAGATATATTATAATTTTTTCCCAATGTAAATAAAAAAAAACCGTTATCACAGTATGCAATAACGGTTTTTTGAAAATGTGCTTATACGGGCTTAACCACCGGTTAGTAGTTTATATAATTGGGATGCGTATTGGTCAGTAGAATCTACCTCTAAGGTTTTTAGTAGAAATACTTTTGCGGATTCATTATCACCCTTTTTATAAAAATAGTAAGAGAGGTAATTGCTTGCATCTATCAATTCTTTTTTGTATTTCTCCTTATCGGTAGCAGCCAATTCGGCCACTTTTTCGTAGTACGGTTTTGCAACGCCGTAGCTACCGATAGTAGCTGGGTCAGCCTCAATGTCCGGTTCTAATTTTGTGGCAGTTTTAGCACGCCACAAGTGTCCGGTCATGGCTTCGGGGCGCAACTCTGCAACTTTGGAAAATGCTTTTTCTGCGTCCGCATAATTTTTGTCATAATAATGGCTGATACCTAACTCATAGTATTCTTGCGCGGAAGGGTTCTTCATCGAACCAATCTTCATGTTGTAATACTTGGCAGCGTCGGCATAATTTTTTTGTTTAAAAAACATCTCGGCGATGTCGGTGTAATATTTTTTGTTTTCGCCGGTGCTGTCTAACTCGATACTTTTTTCAAAAGCAGTTATAGCGTCCGCTTGTTTGTCATTTTTTAATAACAACTTTGCATAATACTCATAATCGGAAGCTAATATTTTATCTGGTGTGGTTTTGTCAAAAAACGTGGTCATGGCTGTTAAGCCTTTCACAGAATCGCCTAATTCATAATACGAGCGTCCTAACAAACGGTACAGGTAAGATTTTGAGTCGTCTTGTTTTTGCAAGTCGGTTATGTAGCTTATCGTATTCTGGTAGTCCTTTGTCAGATATAACAAGTTGGCGTAATACAATTTGTCGTCGAATGTGCCACTTTCTAAATCCAAATATTTTTTATAATTCTCTTTAGATTTATCGTACTTCGCATTTTCGTAGTAGAAGTCGCCGAGTATGCGATACACCATACTAAATTTATCGTTGCGGCTCAACGCTTTCTCCAAATTAGAAATGAAGAATTGGTTGTTTTTTGAACGCTTATAAATTTTTGCCACTTTGTAATATGGATAAGCAATCGTTTTGTCGAAATCGCCGGCAAACTCATAATTTGAAGCTGCTTTTCCACCTTCATTCAACTCGTAGTAGGCATCGCCAAAAGCCATGTACGTTGCAGGATCTTTGGTACTCGCTTCTTGCGATTTGGTGAGATATTCTAAAGCAATGTTATAGTTAGATTTATCGCTATACATGAAGGATTCTGCTGCTGCGCGTTGCAGAGCGGCATCCTTTGTTTTTTTGCGTGTTGATTTATCCATCATTTTTTTTGCATCGGCTTCCTTTCCTTCTAACACCAGCATACGCGCCGCCGCCATTTGTCCGTAGGTATCGTCTGGGTTTGCCGTAGCAATTTGTTGGTATAATGCAACTGCTTCTTTGTTTTTGTTGACGGCTACTAAGGCTTTGCCGTATTGTAGTTGCAAGTTAAGATCGGCAGGTGCGGCTTTGCTCAATTTCTCAAACGCCATTACTGCTTTATCAAATTGGTCGGAGTAGAAATATCTGTTGGCATCACTAATTGTCTGTGCGGCAAGTTGCCCCGCGAACAATAATGTTAGTAATGTAATTTTTATAAAACGGATTCTCATGCGTAAAATGTATTTTAAAAAATTGTTAGAATTTTGTTTATATTATATTAGACGTTTAAACGTGTATCAAATGATGGTTGCGTAGTGGTGTTTAAGATAAATTTAACCAAAAAAAATGTCTATATCTTCACAAAAGTAACGCTTCTGTGTTTATTTTTTGTATTTCCGCGAATCGAAATTAAGAATGAGCCAACATTAGAACGGCAGTCCGCTCATCAACTCATTCAAAAATGCAGGTATTATGGAGGGCTTTAGCCCAATGGTGAGCAGTACGCCGAATACTGCACCGTAAAAGTGTGCTACGTGGTCAATATTATCATTGCTATTATTGCTCGAATAGGAAGAATAAGCCAAATAAGCAACTCCAAAAATAATACAAGGTATTGGAACGATGCCGAAGAAATAGAGCAACTGCCAAGGGTTAAACAATATAAAAGCAAAGAGTATCGCCGATGTGGCTCCTGATGCACCTACACTCGAAAAATATGCATTGTTGCGATGCGCCAAAAAATTGGGGAGATTAGCCACCACTACACCCCCCAAATACAATAGCAGGTAGTATGCCTTTCCTAACGTCACGCCAAAAATAGACATATAAATTTCTTCAATGACGTTGCCAAACTGCCACAACACAAACATATTTACACCTAAATGCAAAAAATCGGCGTGAATAAAACCGGAAGTAAGTAAGCGGTAATACGCTTTGTGTCGCTCCACCGAATACGGGTGGTGTTTCAACTTGTTAAACAACGCTGGGTTGTTGAAACAAAGTAAAGAAACGATGAGGTTGATACCGATTAAAATATTTGTTATTGTAAACATAACGTGCTACGGATTGTGATAAGGTTCGTTGTGAATAATGCTGAATGCCCGATAAAGTTGCTCCAAAAATAGCAAGCGTATAATTTGGTGCGAAAACGTCATTGGCGAAAGCGATAATTTTGCAACCGCTTGGGTGTAAATTTCTTCTGCAAAGCCGAAAGCACCGCCTACCAAAAATACAATTTTTTTCTTGTCGTGTCGCAAAAAACTTTTTTCCAAAAATATTGCGAATGATGTTGATGAATATGCCTTTCCGTTTTCATCTAAGACGACAAGATAGTCTTCAGGCTGCAATCGTTTTAGGATATTTTCTGCTTCTTTTATTTTTAATAATGCAACCGGAGTGTTGTTTGCAGCTTTCACGTCAGGGATAAAAACAACGTCAAACGGGTTGTATTTTTTTATGCGTTTCGCGTAAAGTTCTATGCCTTCATCGAGGTAGCTGAATGTCGTTTTCCCGACTACCCAGAGTTCAATTTTCATAAAATTGGTGTAAGCGGTGTGATGCCTAATTCTTCGAGAAGCGTGTGGCGATGTGCATACTTTGTACGTACAAAATGCAAGAGGCTGTTGGCGGCTTCGGCTTCGCCGGCTTTACGCAAGCGAAATATTATGTGTGCTACTTTTTCGGAAGCAGTGCGCCCCAAGTGGTTGTCTAAATATTGCGTAATCAGGTGTTCGTACAAGTTGGCAGTTGTTTTTTTATTATACCTAAACAGTTGATTATCAAAATATTGAATAGTGTCTATATCGCCTTTAAATTGCAGCAATGCTAATAATTCTTCCATTTTTTGCTCGGCAGCGTAGATGCGTGCCATTGCCAAATATATTGCGGGCGTATCTTCTTCATTACTTAATATCTCCAATAAAGAGGCGCATCCAGCTTCCCAATTTTCTTGGAAAGTAGATTTGTACAATTCATAATAATTATGTTGCAGGGTTTCTACAAACAACATTTTTGATAGGTTTTGCACCAACACATTATCCTCCAAAACACGGGCTATTTCCAGTAGTGATTTTTGTAAATTGAGCAAAACCTGTTCAGCATTTATCGGCTCTTTTATGGCACTTAATATAACACTTTTTGCTAATGTATATTCCTTCTGTTTTTGCAAGGCATATACCACTTCTTGCAGAAGTTGGGGTTGCGGGGAGAGTTGCATCCGCGTAAAAATTTCTATCGCTCCCGATTTTTTATTGATATCATAAAGTTGTAATAAGTAACATATAGCGTTGCAATGCTGGCTTTCGGTAACGGGCGAGAGGTGCTCCAAATATGTTGCTAATGCCTGCGTATAATCGGCTTTGGGACTGCCAACTATCAAGCACTGTATTGCTGATTTTTGAAATAAAGTAAAATTGCCATTATGCTGTTGCAAACGTGCCAACATGGTGGCAGACAATTCTTCAACAGCTATTGGCGGCACGTTTGGGTGCGTCAGTAAGGCTTGGCATTGCTGAAAATGCTGCACCACAAGGTACTCGATTTCGAGTGTACCCTCTGGCAAACGCTGTTGCAATTGCCACAACGCTGGCGATACGGCATTGAGCAATAATACGGCATCGCCAAACATAGCCTGTACCAAAAGCGCATCGAAGCGATTGCTTAAATCGGTTATTACTTTTAACATTGGCTTCGTTTCTGATAGGGAATATTTTTCTTTTCTCAGGTTGAGCGTTTGCCAAGCCACATCCAGTATGCGTTGGTATTTTTCATTGAAATCTTCCAATGGAATTTGTGTGATAAAATTCACTTTCAAGCCCACAGCGAAGAGGCGATTTTGCGTTGCATATTGCCTGACGTAAGCCTTCAAGTCATCATGCGAAATACCTTCCAAAATAGTTTGTACGGAAATGCGTTGCGCCGTGTTTGCCTTTGGTGTTTCGGGAGCGGGCAGGGGTGTGGCTTGACTTATTTTATTTACCTGATAGAGCAATGCAGCAATGTGGACGCATATTTTTCGGGAGTGGTAGTTGCCACATTCGCAAGCATACTTTCGTACTCGTTTGCCGGACAATAAAATTTCCGCTTCGAAGGTAGTATTGTTTTGTAAAATAATTGCCGCCCAGAGGTTTTTTTCGAGTTCGCGCAAGCGCGTAACACCACCTTGCTTGAGGAGTGCATGTGCGGTATCTAATAAAGTTTCGTCGAAGAAAAGATGAAAATTCTCTAAGTTAAACGTCATGGCGAAGGTGTCAAATGGCTTCCTTGATGGGTTGAGTGCTGAATTAAACCGCAATATCGGCGTTTTTTTGTTTTGAAACTTATTTTGCCATTTTTTTTGTAAATTTTTTTACGGTAGAGTTGGATTTTGGTACGTGTTTATTGGAACACAAAATTTTCATTTTCTCTGTATAGAAGTAAAGGCTCCGCAACAATGTTGAGCCTAGTTTTTATTTTAATGAGCAGGATTTGTGTGTTCTTAGAAGAGGAAGCTCCTTGGTTTTAGTTTTGTTTAATTGAGATAAAATTTGCTAACAACTTTGTGTCAGTAATAATACCAACGGTACAACATAACGCAATCAATTTTATTTTTCAAAACTTTAACATTTATCGTAATCAGAATATGCTGGAATGATGCATGGGTGGTGTTGCATATTGGGTATAAAACAAAAATACCCTGACTACTTCAAGTCAGGGCAAAATCTCGAACAAATTGTAATCTCATAAAGGCATCTATTTAAAAACAAATATTGTGCCAAATTGTAATATGTAAGTGCTTGGTACAATTTATTTTTTAAATAGCAGGAATTTATAATGCGAATGTGTATTATATTATTTTGTAATATATTGATTATCAACAGAATAAAAAAAGGCTATTCCCGTAGCGGAAATAGCCTTTCGTGCGAAGCCATCTTTTTTGTTATTGATATGATAGCTTTACTCGCGGCAAGTGCGCTGTAATGCTCCAAATTAAGATGCGTTACGGTTTATTTTTTTACTCATTTGGCGGATTGTGGCGCGAAGTATATTTTGTTTTTGAAAAAAGATCTTTCAATTCATTCGCTTCTTTGATGAGCGACTCGCCGTCTTTGGTGTCGTAATCATTTGCAATTAGCCCTTTTGCTTCTTTGATGGCGTTGTCGGGTTCATCTAAGTATAAATATATTTTTGATAAGTTGTAGTATGCCGAATAGCGCATTTTTTTGTCGCGCTTCTCATCGCTTTTGTACTTTGTTTTTAGGGTGTTAAAATAGTCAATCAAAGGGTTGAGATTCTTTTTTAAACCATCAACCGGAACGTCGTGCTTCATATTGCCAAATAGCACCTTTACTGCCTCGATAGCTTGTTGTTGGTCTTTGTATTCAGGATGATCTTTTGAATCCAAAATCCATAAATATTCACTTCTTTCATATTTTGGGAATCCGTAAGTGTTGTTCAAACTATTATTCAAATTGTTTTTAGCGTTGTCAATATATTCTCTCAACTTTGCTTCGCGATATTTGGATTCGTTTAGCCTAAAATCCTTTGTAGCTTCACTTGAAGTTGTATATTCGCTAGTTTTGTTTTCCATATTTGAGTTCAAAGTAAAAGTTGATTTTTTACCTTCTTGCTCATTTTCATTTGTACTTTCCTCCATCTCTGCTCCGGCTAAAAACTTATTGGCGGGCTTTTCTTCTTTCTTTTCTTTCTTGTTGGCATTTTTCTGCTCCGGCTTTTGTGTCACATAAGGTCCTTCTATCGTAGCTTTCCCTTTGCCATAGTATGTAGATTTTACATAGTAATAGTATTTACTGCCCGTTACTTTGCCATTTTTATCTTTGGTTTCCTCAACACGATTTTCTATATTGCTGTTTATAAAAGCAAAATCGATTAAAGCAATATCTGCTTTCACGGTTGGGTTATCGCTGGTACGTTTCCATCCTTCAATATTGATACCCTCAGCTAAAGATTCATTAGTCAGGTAGCTCACAAACGGCGCACCTACATCCCCGACAACGTCAAAAGTACGTTCGGAAAGTTGGGAATAGTGCAACGGAAGTTTTTGGTATTTTACTTTAAAAGAGAAGCGATCTAGATCTACTTTTTGAGCCCAAATAAATGTTGAACATAGTGTTAATATAGTAAGTACACTTAGCTGTTTCATGCTGTATAAACTTTTTTATTTAATTAATAATTGGCACAAAATTAAAAAATTGTTGCTGAAGTTGTTTAGGTAAGTATAAGATTTCTAAAATAGTTGAAATTTAGAATGTGCATTATAAAATTAGATTTGCTGTAATAATCATGAAAAAAGTTTAGAAAAGGGCTTAACAACAGTTGCCGATGTTATGCGATTATTCTATTTCTCTAACCAATTAAAAATATCGTCAATTACGTAGTTGGCTTTAAAACCTAATCCGATATCTTCGCCAAATTTTCTTGTTGTTTCACTATAAATGTGGTCGTAATTGGGATACACTTTGTAGGTTAAATTTTGTTTTCCTTTTCGTATAAATTCTAACGCTGCATAGTCTGTATTAGCAATATATGCACCTTCAACGTCTCGTCCACTTGCGATTAACAATATCGGGATGTTTAGTTTTATCATATTTTCCAAAGGTGTTTCTTTAGAATAACTATACCACTTATTATATGGTTCGTCCCAAAATGTTTGCGTCGTACTATGCGGTGATTGGTAGATTGCTTTTTGAACTTTTAACAAACTGTCAACCACATACTGAGCTTCTTCATAGCTCATTTGGTTGTTAAGTGCCTGTTGTCTGGCTAATAGAATTCTGTCATAAATATGATCAAGTGAATTGCAGGACATCATTACTACTTTTTTTACTTTTTTATTTGAAACTGCAACTTTCGGTGCAACTAATCCGCCTTGCGAATGTCCAACTACAATAATATTATTGGTGTCCACTGGTAATACTTTAACTAAATAATCAATTACTTTTGAGGCACTCTCCGAGCGCCAGTCCATTGTATTGTTTTCTTCGGCAAATTGTGTAACTTTATAGTGTTCATTTGAGTTTTGAACGGTATCATAAAGCGGTATGCCTGCTTTATTCATAAACGCGATATGGTATTTGTCTTGATACTTCGTAAATCTATAAAAGCCTGTATAATAAACTTGTTTGTCCGAATTATTGAACTTAAATGTTGGTTCAAGCCCCGAACCGCCTAAAAATAGTAAAAGCGGTTTTTTCTTTTCAATATCTTTTTTGAATACACAAAATTGTATCTCTTTGAGTATGGGGTCATTAATTTTATAGCTTTCAATTTGGTCTAAAAACGCTATCTGCCCATTTGTTATGAAAGGAATCAGCAATGCAAAGAATAATGATATGAATCTCATCATGTTAAAGTTTTTAAGAAAAAGGTATATTTACAAAGATACTAAATGCAGCATCAGATGCAAATAATAGGTGCAAAACGGGAAGACATATTTTATATATGGGAAAGCTTTTTGAGAAGTAGAAAAATAAAAAAAACAGCCGCGAAACTATTTTTATCAGGCTCATCAAGCAGGCTTGCTAATATGTATAGCCGGAAGGGTAGGCAGTAGCAATGCTACTTGAAAACGGCTTGTGGTTTTTATCGGCATATATTTATTTCTCTTTTGTAGAATTCCGAAGTTGTCTTGTGTCAAATCAAGATTAGGTTAGCGTATCAATAGCACGTTATTACATTCTTGCAAAACAGGTTCACCTGATTTTTACTGAGTGCGTAATCTTTTGTTCTTTTTGTTTAGTCCGGTTAAGACAATTCCAAACCTATTTAACACTTTAATAAAAAAAATAATTAGTTAGGATAAGCGTGCCAAAATGATGTTCCACACTTTTTCGTAGGGGATGACTTCTAACTCCGAAATCAAGCCACGATAAAAGAATGGCGACTCTATTAATCGGCTGTAATATTTTTCCTGATTGCTGATTTGCTTCACCTGATATTCCGCTTTGCGGAGTTGTTGTAACAAACGGATGAAGTTGTTTACGCGATAATGCTCCTCTGGCTTTAGCTGGCGGTTGGAGTAGCTGCGTAAACGGTCAATGCGCTCCGATATGCTGTTGTAGTCTTTTTTGTCCACCAAAAACATTATCTGCGCTATCAACATCAATACCGTAAAGATGCGTTGGTCTTTCGGATATAAAATTGGGTCAGACATGAATTTTGCTATGCGGAATGTTTTGCGTTTTTGCGCTTGCATCATCGGGTTGATGTCGCTTTGGCTTTCGATGATATAACTTAAAAATGCGTTATAGATTCGCCAACGCTCACGCTCTATGCCTTTCAATTTCTTGTAGCGCGGCTGCCCAATGGCTTTATTGAAAATTGCCAACGCATTGATGTAGTTTTCGGTGTGCATGGCTAACAAGAAGTAGTATTCCATAAAAGTGTACCACGTATCGCTGCCTTCCGGAAAGGATTGTAAACATTTTTCTGCGTTAGTTTTTCCGTTCTTGTAATCGCGCAAGCGCAAATATGCCGACATCTTCTTGAGCTGGAATGTTTCCAACTTGTCATCTTGATAATAAGTAGGGTTTTGCTCGATGTATTGTTCGGCTCGGTTACACACTTCCAACATACTTACAAAGTCATACAACATCTCGTAGCGATACGTCCATACTAAATACATATTATATATAATAATAGGCGAATCGTAAACTTCGGATAAGCCCACCAAGGCATCGCAATACGTATCAATGCGTTCGCGCAGGTTTTGGTTTTCTGAGAGTGTCAGGTAGTTCATCATCACGCGCTGGTACAATTCCTCCGAGCGTATCTCCGCATCCAACACATTTGCGTATTGTTTGATATGTTGGTCATGCTCTTCATATTCTTTCTCATCACCTATTTCGGCGGCATTTAGGCGTAATATGCGCGCGCAGTTAACGATTACATCCGAAAACTTAAACTTGAGTGCAATCGTCATGATTTGGCGTGCCAACGATGATGCAGTATGAATGGCGTTGTTCGAGATAAGAATTTTTACTAAAGTCCAATCTTTGTTGCAAGAGTAGTAAGCGCGATCATAATTGGAAGTGGATGGTAAATTGACATCCAAGAAGAATAAGGTATTTAGTAATCTTTTGCGAAAGCGTGATTTTAACTGCCGATATTTATCATCGGTCGGGCTGCACGAATACAGGTACGAAGCAGCATCGCGATCGTTCTTGAATTTGCCCAACATGAGTGCTTCATAGAACTCGTTGAATTTGCTATTTTTGTGTTTTAGCGAATGGTCGTCAAAGATTTCAATTTTTCTAACCTTTTTTTTCGTAACGACTTTGGCAATCTCAATTAAATTCTTCATCGGCTAAGTATAAAAATATATAATTAGGTTTGCAACATCAAATATAGCTGCTTTATTAAAATATTAGATAAAATAATTTCACAGAAAAAGCATACGGATGAAATGAAACAAAAGATACA
>JAGOHC010000222.1 GCA_017996375.1 Saprospiraceae bacterium
ATTTACTGCAGACCAAGCCAAACAGCGATTTAGAACTTTTGATTTCGATATAAATTTCTTTAATGGCCCACGCAATGAAGGCGACATTAACTATTTGGGTGCGCTACAAATTTATCGCCATACTGATAATTTTGATGCAGGCGAAACTGGAATGTTGTTTAAAATTCAAGGGCAAAAATGGTTTGCAGATAAGTATTTAGCTAATCTCGAATTGGGTACTGATTTAACCAAATATAGTGGACTTATCGACCATTCGCTCAATTTGTTTTATCTCAAACCTAACTTTACTTATCGCAATGATATTTTTAAAATTAAAGCTGGTATTAACTTAGTCTCTCAACAAGATGAGTTCAATATCTTTCCCGATATTTCTACATCCATCAATGTGTTCGGAACAAAGTTTACCATATTTGGAGGCTGGGAAGGTGGTGTTCAAAAAAATACTTTCAGACAAATGACTACCTTTAATCCTTATTTAATTTCAAATTTAGATACTTTAGTTGCCACGTCATACAATCGCTATTATGGTGGTGTGAAAGGTATTTATCGCATATTCAATTATGAGTTGCAAGGAGGCTTTAAAGCTGTTAAAAATTTGGCGCTTTACCTAAACGATGACACTGACACTCGCCGTTTTCGTCCATTATTCGATGATGCAAACATTGTATATTTCAAAGCAAGCGCTGGTGCAACAATTACCAAAGGCTTAACATTTTTGGGTACAATTAGTCAAAGTGTTTTTGATATGAAACAGGAACGTGGCGCATGGCATTTGCCAAGCTTGGAAGGCAGTGCCGGATTAGCTTATAAAACTTTGTCAGACAAACTTTCTGTAAAAGCCGATGTGTTTTTTGCCGATGGCGCACCTTACAAAGGTACTGATGGTTCAAAGAAACGAACTAACCCGTTGGTGGATGTAAACATTGGGGGCGATTTTTGGATTCTTGAAAACGTTGGCGCGTTTTTACAAGTCAATAACTTATTGAATATCAAATATCAGCGTTGGAACAATTATCCGAATTATGGAATCAATATTTTAGGTGGTGTAGTCGCTCGTTTTTAGCAAACAAAATTAGGGTAGAGTGCGGGAACACGTTGGATTATAAAAAAATGTTGCTCTATTCAATTTTTCTTAAACTTCACTCCTCTACCCTTGGGCTTCTAAAGCAATTTCAGATAGCGATAAGGCAAACTTCGTACCAATTTTAAGATTCCATCTTGATACTCAACACATTATCGTAAGTTTCTTTCCAATCTACCAACTTACCCCAGTATTCATTATCAATATTTATTCGCGAGCCATATACCTCTCCGATGTGTTCGTAAGGAATATTGTTTTTATATAAATAGTCAGTAAATTTATTTTCATTTGCCACCGGAACTGTAACCACTACCCTACTTTGGCTTTCGCCAAACAAATACGCATCTTTGCGAAACTCACTATTGGTGTTGGCGACAAAACCCAAATTACCTGCCATAGCACATTCTAATAAAGTAAAAAATAACCCGCCTTCCGAAATATCATGAGCTGCATTGATACACTTTGTTTTAATCAAATATTTTGCAGTATTTTGAATCATCATCTCTTCTTCTAAATCAAAATGTGGGCAATTAGATTGATAGATACCATGCACTACACGTAAATATTCAGAACTGCCAATATCGTTTCTGAATTTTCCGATTACATAAATCAAATCACCTTTTTCTTTAAATGACAATGTCATTTTATCATCTACATTTTCCAATAAACCGACCATACCAATCGTAGGTGTAGGATAAACCGGATCGGCACCCGATTTGTGTACCGTTTGATTATAAAAACTGACATTGCCCCCAGTAACTGGTGTATTCAATCTCTGGCAAGCTTCGCCCATACCTTGAATAGCATGAACAAATTGCCAATAGACTTCTGGGTTGTAGGGATTACCAAAATTCAAACAATTTGTTATTGCCAACGGCTCAGCACCTGAACAAACAATATTTCTAGCAGCTTCACAAACAGCAATCATTGCACCTTTATGAGCGTTAGCATATACATAAAACGGATTGCAATCTGTAGTTACTGCCAATGCTTTTTGCGTTCCTTTTATTCTAACAATTGCGGCGTCACTCGGCGCGTTCGTAGTCACAGTGTTGGTGCATACCATCGAATCATATTGCTCGTAAATCCATTTTTTAGAAGCCAAATTTGGAGATTGTGCCATTTGTTTTGCCACTGATAATAAGTCGACTGGTGTTTCAATCACAAACGGATTAAACTCTTCGATGTAATCCATGTATGCAGGTTTTTGGTACTCACGTTCATACACAGGCGCACCACCACCTAACACCAACGATTCGGCAGGTACGTCAGCTACTTTCTCTCCATGAAAATAATACTCCAAACGTTCGGTATCCGTTACTTCACCAATTTGCTCACAGGGCAGATCCCATTTATCAAAAATATCTTTTATAAGTTGTTCTTTATTTTTTTGACAAACAATCAACATTCGTTCTTGGCTTTCAGAAAGGAGAATTTCAAACGGTTGCATATTTTTTTGGCGTGTTGGCACTTTATCTAAATGAATAATCATGCCTACTTTTCCCTTTGCACTCATTTCGGAAGTTGAACAGGTTATACCGGCTGCCCCCATATCATATGTGCCTGGATCAGTGTATCCCTTTACAGCAGTCTCTGATCTTGCAATAAGGTATGTCTTTATCGCGCGGACAAAGGGGATATTATTACTG
>JAGOHC010000223.1 GCA_017996375.1 Saprospiraceae bacterium
GCGATTTGGACGTTTCTGTAATTGATGAATTGCCTCCCGGAAGGAAAGAAATAAAGACACTGCATAAAACAGAACAACATCGTTTGCGCGTAATTGGTTTTATGAAAGAGGAAATTGCAAAAGGTCGGCAAATTTATGTTGTCTTTCCGCTAATTGAAGAATCAGAAACCTTGGATCTATTGGCTTTGCAACAAGGTTATGAGGCATTATTGCAAGAATTTCCGTTGCCGGAATATAAAATAAGCGTGGTGCATGGTAAACAAAAGCCAGCCGATAAAGATGCAGAAATGCAACGGTTTGTAAAAGGAGAAACACAAATTATGGTGGCTACAACTGTAATTGAAGTAGGCGTTAATGTACCCAATGCATCCGTTATGATTATCGAGAATACAGAACGTTTCGGATTATCGCAACTGCATCAGCTAAGGGGTAGGGTTGGGCGTGGTGCAGAGCAATCCTTTTGTATTTTAATGACAAAATACAACTTGAGTAAAGATGCCCTAGAGCGTATAAATACGATGACTCGAACCAATAATGGGTTTGAAATTTCAGAAGTAGATTTACGCTTGCGCGGACCTGGTAATATTGAAGGTACTCAACAAAGTGGGATATTGAATTTGCGTTTAGCAGATTTAGCAAACGATGGCAGAATTATTCAAACTGCGAGAGAAATAGCGCAACGTATATTAGATCAAGACCCCAACTTGGAGCAACCCTTCCATCGTTGTTTAAAGGAAACTTTACAAAAACAAGCAAAAGCACTAAAAGGCTGGAGCAGAATAAGTTAGTTAACTACGATTTCGGATTTATACTTCTGAATCCCCTAACTAACCCGCGTTCAGAGTTGATAATAAATTCTAAAATTCGCTGCCGATCGGCGGAATATGGTACTTTGGTTTTGATTTGCTCAACTGCTAAACTGATGTTTGTGTTTTTTACAAATAAATATCTGTAAATATCTTGAATATGATTGATGCGCTCGTTGTTAAATGATCGCCTTTTTAACCCTGTAGAATTTAATCCTACATAAGATAATGGCTCGCGTGCAACTTTGATAAACGGCGGTATATCCTGCCTTACCAATGAGCCCCCACTAATCATAACGTGTTCACCAATTTTTACAAACTGATGAATTGCAGACATACCACCCAATACAGCAAATTCACCAATTTCTATATGTCCGGCAAGAGTGACATTATTTGCCAAGATACAGTTGCGTTCAATGATGCAATCATGAGCTACATGTACGTACGCCATTAACAAACAATTCTCTTTAATTATGGTACGAATATTTGCCTCTGTACCAATGTTGAGTGTACAATACTCACGGATTGTAACATTATCTCCAATTTCTAAGTAGGTTTGTACTTTGCCGGGTACAAACTTTAAATCTTGAGGAATGGTACCAACAATAGCACCCGGAAATATGCGTACATTGTTGCCAATTCGTACACCGTTCATTATGCATACGCCGGAACCTAACCAGCAATTATCTCCAATCACGACATCTTCAGCGATAGTGACGAATGGAGAAATTTCTACATTGTTTCCTATTTTGGCGTTAGGATGAACGACACTAAAATTACTGCTCATGTTGAAGGTCACGCTTTACTATTTGTGCTGTTAATTCTGCCTCCGAAACCACTTTATTACCGACATAGGCTGTGCCTTGCATCTGCACAATTCCTCTTCGGATGGGTGCGAGTAGCTCCATTTTTATTAATAGCGTATCTCCGGGCAAAACTTTTTGTTTAAATTTACATTGGTCAATTTTAAGAAAATAAGTATCCCAATTATGTGGGTCGGGTACTTTTGAAAGAGCAAGGATTCCTCCAGTTTGCGCCATAGTTTCTATTTGCAAAACACCCGGAAACACAGGGTTGTTCGGGAAATGCCCCTGAAATATAGCTTCATTAAAGGTCACATTTTTAACACCCACAACGTGGTTTTCTTCTAATTCAATTATTTTATCAATAAATAAAAATGGAAAGCGATGTGGTAGTCGTTGTTGAATTTCTACTGTATTATATACGGGTTGTTTTTCTGGGTCGTATTTTGGTTTGCCTTTCAACTTTCGTTGCTCAATGCTATATTTTTTAAGAATTTTAGCGAACTCAACATTTGCGGTATGTCCTGGTTTTGTAGCTACGATTTTCCCTTTAATGGGTTTGCCTACCAAAGTTAAATCGCCAATAATATCTAATAATTTATGGCGTGCTGGTTCGTTGCTGAAATGAAGTTTTAATGTGTTTAGAATACCTTCTTTTTCGACTGTCACACTTGGTTTTTGCAGCTTTTCAGCTAACTCGTCCAACTGTTGTTGGTTCATAATTCTATCAACAATGACGATGGCATTATCTAAATCGCCACCCTTAATCAAATTTTGATTGAGCAATTTTTCTAATTCATGTAAAAATACAAATGTTCTGCATGGAGCAATTTCTTTTTCGTAGTCGCGGATGTTTGAAAGTGAAGCATATTGTTGTCCCAACACTGGGGAGTTAAAATCAATCATTGTCGTGACTTCAAAATTATCGGAAGGGTAGGCTATTATTTCAGCCCCTGTAATTTCATCGCGATAAGCAATAGGCTCTTCTATTTCAATGTATTCTCTGACACTATCTTGCTCTACTATGCCTACTTTTTTAAGTGCTTGTGTAAATAGAACTTCACTGCCATCTAAGATGGGAACTTCGCTACAGTTAATAGAAATCAATACATTATCAA
>JAGOHC010000224.1 GCA_017996375.1 Saprospiraceae bacterium
ATTCTATTCCAACCGATACTATTTTTCTATATATATTTTTTTCAAATAGCAAGGTGAAGTGCAAGGAGAATGTTAATATGGAAATTATAATCCATCCCTTTAATATTAATTATAAATATTCTAAAGATTCCATAAATTCTGATTACTTTTGATAAGGTAAAGGTGTTATGTAAGAACATCTTTTAATTTGTTTTCCTTACATAAAAAAAGAATATATTGATTATTAATATTTTATAAAATTTTAAAACTTAATTATGAAAAAAATATTATTTTTTTTCGCCATGCTAATAATTGGAGTATCGGTGAATGCCCAATTGCCCGCAAATAGCTATGCTCCAAATTTTACGATATCGGCATACCAACCTTGGTTGTCTAATGCTGGATTTCATAATAATGGAGAATATACATTATACGAGTTATTAGATTCAGGATATACTGTATTCTTGGATGTTTCAGCAACTTGGTGTGGACCATGTTTTTCTTATCATTCAAGTGGTGTTCTCGAAGATTTATATTACAATCATGGACCCGCAGGCCAACCTGGAGTAAGTGCTACAACCACTGATGATGTAATAGTGATTTGGGTTGATGCTGATAGCATTACAAGCGATGCTTCAATGACAGTTAACAGTGCCTCATGGAATTGGATTGTGCCAACTCCTGGAGATTCAATTCAATATCCGATGTCGAACATACCCGCTGTAAGTGCAATGCAATTTAATAATGCATACGGTATAAATTATTACCCAACGATATACAAAATCTGTCCAAATAGAATCTTAAACGAGGTAGGTCAATTATCAACATCAGGATTGTATGCTGGCGTTACAACGTGTCCTGCACCGGCAACTGACAATTTGGATGCTGCAATGTTTTCATATAATGGTGGTATATATTTCTGTTCAGGTGCTTCAATTACACCTGTAGTGACCATTCAAAATTATGGTTTTAACCCATTAACAAATGCAACGGTAACAGTTACGCAAGATCAAACAGTAGTTTCAACTGGAACTTACTCAGGAAATCTAACTACTTACGCTTTAGCAACCGTAACGTGTTCTACTATAACCAATCCGTCTTTGGGTCCAATAGAAGTTTCAGTTTCAACACCTGGAGAAACATCATTTTCAAATAATACTGTTGATACTGCTTTTTATCACTTCACCGCAGCACCAGCTCCTCTTACCCAAAACTTTGGGTCTTTTGCTCCATTTCCTTATACATATTATACCCTTAGTTCACCAACAAATGAAAATTGGGTTAGGCATATTGATGGTATGCTTATGTATGAGTGCTATAACTATTCAAGTGGCACAACAAGTAGTTTAGTGATTGAACCAGTTGACCTTTCTACTGTTTCCAATCCTACTTTACTGTTTGATGTTGCTTATGTAGGGTATACAATGCCTCCCGATCCATCTGAAAATGACAAATTAGAAGTATTTGTATCTACAAATTGTGGGACCACTTGGACAACAATTTATAGCAAACAAGGAGATATATTATCTACTGGTATGCCAAATGATAATCCTTTTACACCAACTGTAGCAGATGATTGGCGAACTGAATTAGTGTCTTTATCTCAGTATGCTGGTGAAACCGAAGTCTTTATCAAATTTGTTGCAACTTCTGATTTTGGAAATAATATGTATTTAGATAACATCAACATAAATTCACTTGTTGGTATAGATGAAATTGAATCATCAAAAATATCAATATATCCTAACCCAGCTTCGTCAAATATAAATGTTACCTTTGATGGAAAAGGTGGAGAATACAAAATTACTATTACCGATATAATAGGGCGTACAGTTGCTAACGAGATTGTTTCTAATACTATGGGGCAAACGCTAATTTCTATACCAACTTCAGAATTTCAAGCAGGTATTTACTTTGTAACAGTTGCTAATGGGAATGATTCCTACATTCAAAAATTAGTAGTTCAATAAGTAATAACAAATAATATTTTTGTAACCCATCAATTACTTGATGGGTTATTTTTTTTGTTAGTATAATCTCTTCAACGAGATATTTACAAACTCCACTTCTGCAACATCCAAACAGTTCTTTCTGCATGAATAACAATATCTTAGGCAACATACACGAGCAATTTATTTGACAAAAAAAATTTGTTGGAATATGTTTTTGATTTTATTTTATTAGACATTCTTACTAAATTTGCTTCGACGATTTTAACCAAATAAAATAGATTCCTAAAAAATGAGTTAATCAATTTTCTATCACATGGGTTGAGTTGTATGCGTAAGTACAGAACAAGACATCATCCAGCTTTTAGGTCAAAACAAAGTGGCAGAACAAAATGAAGTATCGCATAGGCATACAAACCAATAGGTTGCTAAATGAAACATATCATAAAAACAAGACATATAGAAATTCTCTTGTTTTGGTTGCAGTTTTTGACAAATAATTCTTAATATTGAGCTTTACTAAATTTAACTATTTTAATAAAAAAATGCGTAAAAAAATTCTAATTTTAGCAACTATGATATTTACAACATATCATACTATTGCTTGTACTGGAACAACTGGAAGTGTAGACAAAATTGTTTGTCTTGCGGATTCTTTAAAAAGTACAATGACCAGTACGCAAATTGCAACAATGCAATTAAGTTATTCATATTCAAATGCACAAGTTTGGAGTAATTTACCAACTACTTTTCAGCCAAGACTTGGTATTAGCTTAGGTTCATTAAAT
>JAGOHC010000225.1 GCA_017996375.1 Saprospiraceae bacterium
GTGCAGACGGCAGCAGAATTTAAATATGGTTACTATGAGATAAGTGCCAGAGTACCAGAAGATAATGGATTTTGGCCCGCGTTTTGGTTCTGGTCGGGAAGTGTTGATTTTTCGTACCAAGAAATTGATGTTTTCGAATTTTGTGGCTGTGATTGTGAAGAATATCAAGCAGGATTCTATTATGAAACGGATAATAACAACATAATAGGCGATGATTCTCAACATGCAAGCTCGAATATTAGTTTGGGGAACAACGCTTGTAATAATTTTAATATATATGGAGTAGAATGGACCCCAACTTATATTAAATTTTTCTTAAATGGTGCTTATAAATCAATACACACTAATTATTAATAACCATAATCCAATGTCAATGATACTAAATTTAGCTGTTGAAGGATGTTATGATGGTTGTGGTTGGACGTCTTGTGGGTGGTTATCTTGGGATACAGAAAGATCTTGTCATGTATCGTGTACCACAGACTTTCCAAAGACATTTGAAATTGATTGGATTAAAGGTTATCAAAAAGAAAATCAGGCAATTTATATAAAAGGGACTAATGAACTTTGTGTTGATAAATCATTCACGTTCAAAGCACCTAATTATCCAAATGCAACCTATAACTGGACAGGCACATCAGGATTACAAATACATCCTTGGACATGGCTTAATCCTGATGGTGGACTTTGGCAGTCTGCAGATATCACCGCATTATCACCTGGATTGCAAACTGTAACGCTAACCGTTTCATTTCCAAGTGGATACGTCGAAACTAAAACTTTTGATATTTGGGTACAGAGTGGGCAGCCGACACCACCCACTAATATCTCTTTTATGCTAACTGACATTGATTGTTGTTACAACCTTAGTACACCAGTTGTATCTGGTGCAACTTCATATATTTGGGCTATAAATAACAACTATACTTACACAACACCTACAAATTATTCTGATGCATGTTTGTATTGGGGTAACCAAACAGTTTCTGTCGCAGCACAAAATTCGTGTGGGGTATCAACAAGCTACTCAAAAACGCAAAATTTACCACGCCCTGGTTGTTGGGATGATCCAATGAAATTAGTAGTTTCACCGAATCCTTCGTCATCATTGATTACTTTGAAATTTCTTAATAACCAGAATATGGAAATTACTGAAATTTATGGTAAGGTTTTTATAACCAACATATTTGGGAATACCGTTTTACAAAAAACTATTGTAAATAGTTTAGAAGAGATTGAAATCCAAAATATGCCAAACGGGTTATATCACATTATTTTCCAAAATGACTTATATAGTCTAAGTACAACTTTTTTGAAAAATGACGGAAATTGATTTGTCCCTTCAAGGGATGCTTCTTATTATTTCATTGATTACCAGCTATGGATTATCCTACTTTGCTTATCGGAGAGGGCACGTATATCTTGCGTTATTTTTTATAATTTTTGCAGGGCTGAGTATAAGACTTTTTTGTTCATCCGACCCAATGCTCCACACTTGGGATGAACGGTATCACGCCTTAGTTGCTAAAAATATCATTGAGCAACCTTTTGTACCCAAGCTATACAAAGAGCACGTCATTGACTTCGATTATAAAAATTGGACTGCCAACGAAGTATGGTTACACAAACAACCGATACCGCTATGGTCAATGGCGTTGAGTATGAAGCTATTTGGCATCAGTGAATTTACCTTAAGGTTGCCGTCTGTTCTGCTTTCTACTATAAGCATTTTTCTGACATTTTGTATCGCTTTACTTCTATTTAACTCTCCAAAAACTGGATTACTTGCTGCTTTCTTTCAATCAATTAATGGATTAGTAATTGAATTGGCAAGTGGAAGAGTGGCAACCGACCATATTGATACCTTCTTTTTATTTTTTGTGGAACTGTCAATTTTTTTCATTCTATTGAATGTTAAGCGCATCAACAAAATTTTCTTATTCTTAGGAGGAATCGCATGCGGATTAGCCATATTAACCAAATGGCTGCCAGCGTTGATAATCTTCCTACTATATTTAATCATAACTCCAAAAAGCAAGTGTAACAGCAACCAGCTGTTTACCGACCTCATTGTTTTAGGTTCTGCAACATTACTGGTTGCTCTTCCTTGGCAGATTTATGCCCAAATGACATTTCCGTTAGCATACCAATGGGAGTTGCAGTTTAATAAACGCCACTTCACGGAGGGATTGGAAGGTAATGGACAACCTTGGTGGTATTTCATTAACCGCATTAGAATAACTGTAAACGAAATGATTTACATTATCCTGTTGTGGTTTGGTTATTACACTTCACAAAAAAGTGAATTGAGAAAAGAAAACTTGTTCCTGCTAATTTATATGGCTATTCCTTTTTTAGTTTTTTCAGTAGCAAAAACCAAGATGCAAGGATACCTGCTATTTACCTTTCCTGCATATTTTATCATTATTGGATTATTTATTGAAACGCTATTATTTAGAAAAACCATAACACCTCGTCAATCAACTTTATACAAAGTTAATGTCTTAATTGTCGTCGCTATTTTTTCGCTCGCTGTGCGTTACAGCTTGGAACGTGTGAAGCCATTTAAAACCTACCACCAAGAAAGCCTCGCCAAAAAAGAATTGCAAGGCATTACCTTTCCAGCAAAAGCAGTTTTGTTCAATATTCACTGCCCTATTGAATTGATGTTTTATACAGATTGCATTGCATACCCGTCCATTCC
>JAGOHC010000072.1 GCA_017996375.1 Saprospiraceae bacterium
CTCGGTAGGGGCGCAAATATCCTCTGTGATGTCGTGATACGTTTTACCACCTTCTATTAGTGGCTCACGAATTGGTGAAACTACTCCACTCATATTTTAAAGTTGTTTTATCGAATTAATGTTACTGCATGAGGTTATGCCTCAATACCTTCACTTCTGTTGTGTATTTTGGAGGCGTAATGAACACCCGGTGCCACATTTATCTCTTCTAAAGCGATATAATTCAATGGCGATTGATTGCGTTTGCTAACTTCCGTGTCTTTGTTATTAACATCTCCGAATACGATGGCACCCGTAGGACACGCCGTCATACAAGCTGATTTCACATCGCTATCCCGAAGGGTACGTCCTTCTCGCTTTGCTGTTAATTTTCCTTCTTGAATGCGTTGTACGCAGAAACTACACTTTTCAATGACGCCACGCGAGCGAACCGTAACATCGGGATTCAATACCATTCGCGTTAAATTATCTGCATAAATCGGCAAGTCGCCACCGTTGAATGCTGGTTCGTTTTTGCCGAACAAATCTGCCGTGGTATAATCTAACCAATTGAAACGGCGCACTTTGAAAGGACAGTTGTTAGCGCAGTAGCGCGTACCAATACAACGATTGTACGTCATTTGGTTTAACCCTTCAGAGCTGTGGTTTGTAGCAGCTACCGGACAAACATTTTCGCAAGGGGCGTTATCGCAATGCTGACACATCATTGGTTGATATACCGTATTCGGGTTGTTTACATCGCCGTAGTAGTAGCGGTCAATACGCAACCAGGACATTTCATGTACTCTTGCTACTTCTTTTTTGCCAACAACAGGAACGTTATTCTCTGCCATACAAGCTACTGTGCAAGCACCGCAACCTGTACAGGCATTGAGGTCAATGTGTAAACCCCAATGATGCCCTTTACCATAAAAGCCGCCGAGGTCTGGGTAAAGCGTTTGTTTATTTAAGTATTGATGATGTTCTCTTTCTTTGACTAAATCAAGCGTAAATTTCTCAATATCTTTTACGTGCGATTGTCTAAGTACGGTACGTTTAGTTAATGAACCTTGGAAGCCTTTATAACCCAATATGCGCTCATCAACGTTGATGGTTTCTTTAGATCCATTTAACTTGCCGGTTACACCTATGGTGTGGTGCTTCTGGACACAAGCGAAGTCTTTTTCCACACCAGTTTTGTTAGATACTGTTGCATCGCCAAAGTATTGCGCTGTACCATTATTATTTACTGAAATCCAACTGTTAATATTTTTACCTACATCCTGGCCGCCACGTCCGGCTTTCATGCGCCCGTAACCCATTGCTATACCTACTGTTCCCTGCATCTGCCCGAATTGGCGTACCACAGGAAGCTCAATTTCTTTACCGTTTACTTTGACTTTAACGAGGTCGCCGTCTTCTAAATCGTTAAAAGCTTTATAGTCATTATCGCCATCAAAAGTTAATGGAATAGTCAGGTAATTGCCCCAACAAGTTCTGGAAACAGGGTCGGGCATTTCTTGAAGCCAAGGGTTATCGGCGTATTGCCCATTACCGATATTGACGGGTTCATAAATGCCAATTTCTACTTTTGCGCCAGATGGTTTTGTAATATCTGCTGCCGCTGTGGCAACAGAACTTGCATTAAAACTACCAGCCTTAGCAACAGTTGGCGTAGTCATTACGCCATCGTGTAAAGTTGCATTCCAAAAAGATTGAAAGGTGTTGTATTCTTTTTGCTTACCAAATTGCGTGCTTTGCCAATTTGCCTTTAGGTATTCGTAGTAAGGTTGTTCAGCCGTAGTTTGCAGGTTCGCACTTTCACACCATGTTAATAGTGTTTGCTCCGCTTGACGTGTTTCAAATAACGGCGCGATGGTTGGTTGCATCAAACTGAAATGACCACGTTTAGGCTCGGCATCTCCCCATGATTCTAAAGCATGGTGGCTTGGTGCAGCATAATCGCATAGGGCAGTGGTTTCATCAACAATCGTGTTGAGCGATATTTTTGTGGCTACTTTTTTGAAGCCTTCAATAAATTTGCCAGCGTTTGGTGCATCAAAAGCCGGATTGGCTCCTATAACGATAACCGCATTAACGCTACCGTTACTCATTTCTGTAACCAAATTCTGGAGATCGGCATCAATGCCTTGACGTTGGTTAGAGGCTTCTCCGAAGTCTATTGTATTACCGTAGCTGCCCAACATGGCGTTGATACCGTTTATCAATATCTGTTCGCCTACATTATTTGAACCGGAAACTACTAAGCATTTTCCTTTATTCGTTGCCAATTCTGCTGCTAATTTCTTTAGGGCTGCTGCTGCTTTTGCATTTACTGCGGGTGCTGATACAGTAGTCCCCCCCATTAGCGCAGCAACTTCATTATATAAAGTTGCAATAGCTGCTCCTTGCTCGCTTGGTTTTACCAAAATGCGATTATCGGCGTTGGAGCCGGTAAGAGACATATTGCTTTCAACGTGTACGTGCCGTGATATTTTAGCAGTTTTTACATCGCTGATGGTTCTGTTTTTAGCATAAGCGCGTGCATATTCAATTGGCGAAATCCATGTTCCTAAGAAATCGCAATTAAATCCTACGATATAGTCTGCATTTTCAAATTTATAATTTGGAATAGTTTTGTCGCCAAAAGATTTTTCGTTTGCCAATAAAATTGCACTACTCGAAACTGGATCGTAGGTGACTACTTTTGTGTTTGGATATTTTGCTGTAAATTCAGCTAATACTTTTTTGGTCGTAGGGCTTAATATAGTATTGGTGATAATTCTGATATTCGCTCCGGCGAGTTTTGATTTGATAGCGCTGTCTAAATCTGCCCAAGCAATTTTAGTAACGGTTTCACTTTTTATTGACCCCGCATGGCGAATACGCGCTGTATCATACAGGCTTAACACCATTGCTTGTACGCGGGCGGAAGTTCCGCCTTTAGTAACTTGCGACATGTCGTTCCCTTCAATTTTGATAGGACGACCCTCGCGTGTTTTAACCAAAATGGCACAATAGTCGCCACCATTTACAAAACTGGAAGCGTAATAATTAGCGATACCAGGAACAATACTGTCTGGTTTAGAAACATAAGGGATTGCCTTTTTTACTGGAATTTCACAACTCGCAGCAATAGTTGCAGCCCCAACACTGAAGCCGAGATATTTCAGGAAGTCGCGCCGATTGGTTTCCAAGCGATTTCCAATATTTTCATCGGAAGCCGCTTCTATTATCGGCAAGCCGACAAATTCTTGTTCGGCAGCTTGAAGGTGTGCTGAGTCATTTGTTAAATCTTCAACACCTGTCCAGATATTATCTTGTTGATTTTTCATTATATAACATATATTTTGAAACTCATTAAAAACATCGTTGCGGGCAACGGGCATTTTATCCGAGTGTACAATTTTTTAACCTGAATGATTTGAGTTTTAATAATGGCATTTTTGACATTCCAAACCGCCAATTTGCTCCACCGTTACTTTATCCATTTTGCCACTCTTGAGTTTGTCGTGATAATCTTTATACAAGTTCTGGTAGTAAGGATTGTCTTTAAATCCTTTAACTTCAGTCTCGCGGTGACAATTCACACACCAACCCATCGAAAGTGGAGAATATTGATACACTTTTTCCATTTTTTCGACAGGTCCGTGGCAAGTTTGACAAGCCACTTTCCCTACAGCTACGTGTTGTGAGTGGTTGAAATATACGTGATCAGGCAGACCGTGAATACGTACCCATTCTATAGGTCCTTGAATTTTTTTCTTTAAATCATTAGTTAATGAGGTTTTTATGCCTTTCCATTGTTTTTCAACTAATTGTGTGCCTGCTTCATCTAAGGCTGCCAATCCTTTGTCTTCTAAGTAGGAAGTAGATATCCATTTTTTATAAATTTCTTCTATCTCTTTTTCTGATAGTTTATCGTAGTTTTCGATATATTTTCCATCAATCGGGTTAAACCCTATAGATGCGTATATTTTAGAGATTTCGGCTGTTCCATACTTTGAGCCCTTTTTTACCGCGGAGTGACAATTCATGCACGTATTGGCGGCAGGAATAATAGAATGTTTACTTCTGCGAGCTCCATCGTGACAATATTGACAATCAATTTTATTTACGCCAGCGTGCGTTTCGTGTGAAAACTTGATAGGTTGCTCAGGCTGATAACCTTGTTGCCGCCCTAAACTTATGGCGTTATTAACAGTGGTATAACCACCTAACACTACCAAGAAAAATACCAATAGCGCAATCACCGAGCGACTGGTCAGCAGCTCCGAAAACGTTAATTTCTTTGCAGGTTTCCCTTCTTTCTGGTTTGCCAAGAAGTTGAGGTTTGTAACCAATTTTGCCAAAACCAATGACAAGATAACTAATACGCCAAGCAAGAATGCGTAAAAAGGCAAGTTGCTGCTTTTTGTAGTTGTTGCTCCGGCAGCACCCGCTTTAGCATCTGTAGCTTTAGGCGCACCAAAAGTACCTGCATATACCCCATCTATGTATGCTAATATATTATCTATCTGAGCGTCCGTCAAGTTCGGGAAATTTGTCATCACCGTAGGCTTATACTCATTCCAAATTTCCGTTGCACGTGGATGCCCCGATGCGATCATTTTTTGTGAATTGCGAATCCAGTTATACAAATCTTTTTTTGGATAAGCTCCCCAAGTCTCCGCCGTTTTGCCTAAAGGGGGACCCGTGAGTTTGTCTTTCATATTTTTATTATGACAACTCGCACAGTTTGCCTTAAACAAGTCTTGCCCTTCTTTGAGGGCAGCGTCATCGGCAGCGAAAGCAAAAATGGAAAAAGCAGTAAGCACTGCTATCAACCCACCTTTAAATGCTGCGTGTTTGATAAAATCAAATATTTTCATACAGATATATTAGAAAAATACTTAATACGTAGATTTGTCATTTTTTTGTCACCGCAAAGATATTATTCGTTTTATTTTTTCCAAATAATAATTTAGCTTCGTCGGTTATTTAGATTGATTATAAATAAGCGTTATTTCTTTGAATTTGGTTCTACATTCTTTTGATAATGACTGCCGATGCGCCGCCACCGCCATTGCAGATAGCTGCCAAGCCGTATTTCGCTTTCTTTTGGTGTAACACATTGATTAGAGTTACCATTATTCTTGAGCCCGATGCCCCCAATGGATGCCCTATTGCCACAGCTCCACCAAAAACGTTGATTTTATCATAACTTATTTTGAACTCTTGAGCAAACGCCATTGGCACCACCGCAAAAGCCTCATTAACTTCAAAATAATCAATGTCGGTGATTTTCAGGTTTGCTTTATCTAATGCTTTTTGTGCAGCAAGGATTGGTGTAGTTGTAAACCACTCTGGCTCTTGCTCAGCATCTGCAAATGAAATAATTTGTGCAATGGGCTTTATGTCGTATTTTGCTATGGCATCTTCGTTGGCTAACACCATTGCGGCAGCTCCGTCGTTAATTGTAGAAGCATTGGCAGCAGTAACCGTACCATCTTTTGTGAATGCTGGACGCAGCGAAGGTATTTTATCAAACATGACTTTTTTATACTCTTCATCCTCGCTGATAACCAATGGTTCTCCTTTTTTCTGCGGAATGGCTACACCAACTATTTCATCAGCAAAATATCCTTTGGCGGTTGCTTCTGCCGCACGTTTATACGAATTTATTGCAAATTCATCTTGCGCTTCGCGTGATATTTTATACCGAGCCGCTGTGTTGTCGGCACATACTCCCATCGGCATTTGTCCATATACATCCGTTAATCCATCTTTTGCTAATCCATCAATTATTTCGCCATTGCCATACTTGTATCCGTAGCGCGCATTGGGAATGTAGTAGGGTATCTGCGACATATTTTCCATGCCTCCGGCAACAACAATGCCGCTATCGCCTAAAATGATAGACTGTGCGCCCAACATAGCAGATTTCATACCCGAAGCACATACTTTATTGACTGTTGTACAACAAACGTTTTTAGGTAAATTGGCAAAAATAGCTGCTTGGCGCGCCGGTGCCTGTCCAAGATTTGCGGAGCAAACATTACCCATAAATACTTCATCTATGGCTGCGGTAGTAAGCGAAGGAATTTTTGCTACAACTGCTTTGATAGCTGTCGCCCCCAAGTGGGTAGCAGGAATACTACTCAAAGTTCCTCCAAAACTGCCAAGTGGAGTCCTTGCTGCTGATATGATAAATACTTTTTTCATTATTTTTTGTTTTGTTCACCTCATTTACGAGTTGGTTGAGAAGATGGTTCACAAAGTTAAGAAAAAGTTATGGAAAGTAGTATTTTTGTAAAAATTAATCTACTTAAAAGAAGTACAAATATATGGCTAAAGCCAGCATCCGACTTACCCAAGCTATGAAAGCTAAATCTGCTGATATTCAAGCGATTTTGGATGGGTTATTTCCAAAAACGCCCATCCCACTTCAACATAAAGATGCCTATACGCTGTTGGTTGCTGTACTGCTTTCGGCACAGTGTACTGACGAACGCGTTAATAGCATCACATCGAAACTTTTTGCATTAGCAGATACGCCCGAAACAATGATGCTGTTGCCTGCTTCTACCATTGAAGCAATTATTAAACCTTGTGGGTTAGCTCCGCGCAAGTCGGTCGCAATTCAACAACTGTCAGCAATTTTAGTAGAAAAATATAATGGAAATGTTCCCGCATCTTTTGAAGCATTAGAGGCATTACCGGGAGTAGGACACAAAACCGCGTCAGTAGTGATGTCGCAAGCATTTGGGTTTCCTGCCTTTCCAGTAGATACACACATACATCGCTTGGCAACACGTTGGCAACTCACATCGGGCAAAAGTGTCGAGCAAACAGAAGCGGATTTAAAAAAAATATTCCCCGAAACAAGTTGGAATAAGTTGCACTTACAGATAATTTTTTACGGGCGCACATATTGTCCGGCCCGTGGGCACGTTATCAATAATTGTGAAATTTGTCGAAAATACCATGCCTGAAACACCTGTAAATAATGCTATTCATTTTGAGCAAAAGGTGAGGCGTTTCATAACAAAAAATTCACTTCTTTCGCCCAATGATACCGTTATTGTAGGGGTTAGCGGGGGTGCTGATTCGGTAGCTCTTTCGTATTGTTTGTACCGCTTGGGTTGGCGCATCGTTATTACACATTGCAACTTTCAATTACGCGGAAGCGAATCCGATGATGATGAAGTTTTTGTGAAAAATTGGGCGCAACAGTTAGGCGTGCCGTATGCCGTTCGCAAAATTCAAATTACGCATTATTACAACCTGCAAAAAGTGAGTACACAAGAGGAGGCACGTTTGCAGCGATACGATTTTTTTCAAACCATAGCTGCGCAGTATGCGTCAGCAAAAATTGGTACCGCCCACCACGCCGATGATAACCTCGAAACGATACTCTTTAATTTAACAAAAGGGACGGCAATAAAAGGGTTATTAGGCATTGCTCCGAAAAATAAAAATATTATCCGCCCTTTTTTGCACCTTTCTGAAACAGAAATTCAGGCTTATCTGCAAGCCAATCAGTTGTCCTTCCGAATGGACTCGTCAAACGAAACCGATACATATATGCGGAACAAAATCAGGCATCACGTCGTTCCGACATTGAAAGAAATTAACCCCTCGCTGACAACCACTTTCACGCGCAACGCAAGTTACTTAAGCGATGTATTTTCGATATATCAAAGTGCCTTGCAGCAAATGGAAACACAAATAACATCTACGTTAAACGACATTGTGTATATTAATATAAGCGCGCTGATGAGCTTTGTGGCATGGCAAACTGTTTTGTACGAAATCATTGCCAAAAAATACGGGTTCAATAGCTTGCAAGTAGCGCAGATTTGCTCGTCCGTACAACACATTGGCGCAACGTTTTACAGCCGACAATTCCGACTTACAGTAGGGCGCGAAGCACTCATTATTCAACCCCAAAAAAATACACTTGCGTCAACGCTTATACATTCGCCAACTGAGGAGATACAAATTTTAGACAAACGCATCAAGTTTCGGGTAATAGAAAATAATGCCGCATTTAGAATGGTGCCCTCCCTAGAAATTGCTTATTTGGATTTTGACAAAATTATACTGCCTGCAACATTGCGATACTATCAACAAGGCGATTATTTTCTCCCTTTGGGGATGAACGGAAAACGGCAACTGCTGTCCGATTTTTTTACTAATAAAAAATTTAATGTAGTACAAAAAAAACAAACGCCTTTGTTAGTAAACAGCAATGGCGAAATATGTTGGGTAGTAGGGCAACGTTTGGATGAACGCTACAAACTCACTGAGGCAACTCAATATATATGGGAAATTCAGCTCAATGATGTTTGACAATATATTATACTGCAAAAACGCTTGGCAAAGCCTTCAAAAGTTCGTATCATTGACCTTTAATTAAAAACAATCACCTAACCAACACATGATTAATATAAAATCTTTACTGACGCTTGTTCTCTTCGCTTTTTGGCTGAGTATAACATCGGCGCAAAATGACCCACAAAAAAATAACGGTGGCACCTTCACTGGCAGTCTTGATGCTTACGGAAACTTCTTCCAACGCGACACCACCATTGATGCCGCTAACACACCACAATACGACCGGCAACTATTTAGTGCAGATACATGGCTCAACCTACAGTATAGTAATTGGGGTTTCGATTTTGGCATGCGCTTCGACCTCGCCAATAATTCAAATTTATTAAACCCTACTGGCTCATTTACTGCACAAGGCATCGGGCGGTGGTTCATCCATAAGAAGGTAAATAAATTAGATATCACGGTAGGTTATATTTACGACCAAATTGGCAGCGGCATTATATACAGAACGTATGAAGAACGTGCATTAGCGATTGATAATGCTTTATTTGGCGCACGCCTTATGTACGATATTACGCCCGATTGGCGAGTAAAGGTGTTTACTGGAAAACAGAAAAAACAACTATCCACCTACGATGCCATCATAAAAGGAGGAAGTTTTGAAGGCTTTTATGCTCTAAAAAACGGTAACATTTCCTTTGCGCCAGGCATCGGTGTAACGAGCAGAACGTTGGACGATGCAACTATGGAAACTATCACTTCCGAAATTAGTTCCTACACACCACAAGATAGCATTGGAGCGCAATATAACACTTATGCTTTTACCGCATTTAATACTATGACAGCCGGCGACTTTAGTTGGTATGTAGAAGGCGCATATAAAACAAAGGATGTGTTCTTTAACCCTCTGGCAGAAAAACTCAACTGGACGGGCGAAACATCATTAGGCAAATTAGAGAATAAAACAGGCTCCGTAATTTACTCGAGCCTGAGCTATGCACACAAAGGTTTGGGGGTTACATTGGAAGCCAAGCGCACCGAAAATTTTCGATACCGCACCGACCCATTTGTGCAGTTGGCGCAAGGAGCAATAAACTTCCTGCCACCCATGAGTCGCCAAAATACTTACCGCTTAACGGCACGTTATACACCGGCAACACAAGAAATCGGCGAACAAGCCGTACAGGCAGATGTGCGTTACAAGTTTAACAAACACTGGAGCGCATTAGTCAATTTTTCAAACATCACTAACCTCAATAATCTGCAACTCTACCGAGAGTTATTTACTGAGGTTACCTATAAAAAAGGTACTAAATGGCAGTTGCTGGGTGGTTTGCAGTTTCAAAATTACAACCAAGAAATTTACCTCAACAAGCCTAAAAAACCAATTATCAATACGGTCATTCCGTATGCAGAATTTTTATACAAATTCTCCCCTAAAAAATCCATTCGCGTAGAGGCACAATACCTTCAAACAGAACAAGAATTTGGCAGTTGGGCATTCGGGTTGGTAGAGTTTTCCGTTGCACCGCATTGGATATTCATTGTATCCGATATGTATAACGTACCTACCACGGACGAGTATTCTAAAGTCGGCGATAAAGACAAATTAGATAGTAAGCACTTCCCGACATTAGGCGTAGTATATATCAATAAAACCAATCGCTTTTCGTTAAACTATGTGAAGCAAGTGCAAGGTATTGTTTGCTCCGGTGGTATCTGCCGCGTAGAACCCGCCTTCAGTGGCGTCAAATTAACAGTTAATTCAATATTTTAATTCCTATGAAAAATTATATAAACGCAGCATTATTTAGTTTCGCAATACTCTCCCTTCTGACACTCTTTTCTTGCGAAGAAATAGCACCCACTATTCCGCCTCTCGGACCCAAAGAAACAGGTGATCGCAAAGTTATTGTTGAGGAATTTACAGGTGTGAAATGCGTAAACTGTCCTAATGGTAGCGCACAACTTGAAAACCTTATTGCCGGAGTTTATGGCGAAAACTTGATAGTGGTTTCCATTCATGCCGGCGAATATTCCGATCCTTATTCCGATAGTCGCTACGATTTTCGTACACCCGAAGGAACTTATCTATTAGGTTATTTTGGTGAACCGTTGGGGTACCCGACCGCCGTTATTAATCGCCAAGTATTTCCTCCGAGTACGCAATTCCAAAATTCGCAATCGGCACAATGGACAAACCACATCAAATCGGTATTAGATGTCGCGCCATCGTTAAGCCTGAATATCGAAAACGTTTTAGACGGCACTTCACGCAACCTGACGGTGAAATCTACTATTGTACCCACCGAAGATATTAACGGAGAGGTGCGCCTCACGGTGATGCTGACCGAAACGAATATTTTGGACAAGCAACTTACACCGACAGGTTTAAATATTGATTACTCGCACAAACACGTACTGCGTAAGGTATTAACTAACTTTGATGGCAACGCTATTACAGAGACATTACGTGCTGGCGTGCCGATAGAAAAATCATATGCCTTCACTCTACCAGAAGCTTGGAATATCGAAAACTGTAAAATAGTGGCATTTGTACATCGCGCTACTGCTACTGATAAACACATTTTACAAGCCGAAGAAAAGTCATTAACGGAATAACGGATATTTAACATCCTTTTAACAGCATATTAAGACCATTCTGAATATCTTTGTAGCATAATTTTTTTTAAACAAATTAATTCATCAACTAAAAGTAAAAATGAAAAAGTTAAGTTTGATTGCAATAGGTTTTTTCGCATTAATTTTTAATGTATCTGCACAAGAAACCAAGCAAATCCCGAAAGAAGCCCTAAAGGGCAAAGTAAATACTGTAGAGCAAACAATTCCGGAAGCAATTAAGGTAAAAAAGGCTCCTATAAAAAAAGAATACAAAGAAAATAAGGAGCTTCCTGCTCAAGCATCTGACAAAGCAGTAGAAGCTACTGATAAAGCTGAAGTAAAAAAAGAAGGCAAGAAAATGCGTAAAGCCGAGCGTATGGAAACAGGCAAAGGCAAAGGAAAGGGCAAAGGGAAGAGTAGAGGACACCATAAGCATGATCATGATATGAAAAATGATGGGACAAGTGCAAAAGACAAAGGCGTTGAGAAAATGGAAAAAGCTGCCAAACAAAAGCAGCAAGAGATTAAGAAAGATATGCCAAACGACGGAAAGAAAGCGAACTAAAACTCTGCATTCTCACATCGCTAAAACCAAAAATGAAGGTTGCACCACTTGGTGTAGCCTTTATTTTTTTGTACCCGAGACCAACTTTGCATCAAAAAAAATCCCTGCATTTCGTCTAAGACAATATGCAGGGAAAATCTAATGCTGGCACTCGGCATTTTAGATGCAAAGTACGATTAGTTTAACGTAACTACTACGGAGTTCTCAACACCAAATGGAGTTGAAACATATTTATCCGCAGCTGTATCGTTCATCCAAGTTTCTTTGTTTACAACATAGCGGAATTGGAATTCTTTTCCGTTTTCTAATTCCACAGTAGCTTTGAAAGAACCGTCTTTTTGTTTTTTCATAGCAATTGGAGCCTGCATATTCCAGCTGTTGAAATCGCCAACTAAGACAACTTCTTTTGCTTTTACTGCAACGACTGATTCTTTAGGTAATGAAAAAGTAGCTTTGCATACTTTCTTAGTTTTAGAGAATTGCTTTACGATACTCATAACAGAATAAAATTTTTGTATTAAAGGTAGAATTAATTGTATTCATTTTTTAATAAATGAATTATTTCACAAATATACGTCATTTTTACGTATCTGTAAAGACTTTATCAAATATCATTCCGAAAATAGGCTTTAATTAACAATTTATTAAAATATTATTTGCCAAATAAAATTTTTAGCTCAAAAATCAATCCATTTCAATATCCCAAACAATGATTGTACCATCATCGCTTCCCGAATATAGTC